>JBDTVB010000138.1:0-5713 GCA_040007415.1 Anaerolineaceae bacterium | reverse complement strand
GACATGGAGACCACCGAACAGAGCGACCTCTACGGCCTCGGCTGCGTGCTCTACGAGATGCTCACTGGCGCGCCGCCGTTCGTGGCCGATTCCCAGCAGCAGGTCTTGATGAAGCACATCCGCGACCAGCCGGACCTGGACCGGCTGCCCTACAGCGCTCGCCGAATCGTCGCCTGGCTGCTGGAGAAGGATTCTCGCCGCCGCCCACCGAGTGTCGCGGCGCTGCTCGGTGTGCTTGACGGCAGTTCGAAGATCACGCGGACTTCCACACGTGGTGCCGCGCCCACGCTTGGGACCGGAGGTTTTCGATGGAAGCCAGCCGCCATTGTGGGGACGCCGATGGTGCTCGCACTGGTTGGCAGTGGTGCCCTCGCGTTCATGTTCTGGGGCGGAGAGACTGCCCGTCCTACGGACGCAGAAGACCAGAACTCCGGAGCGGTTGCTATGACAGCGACTCCAACCCTGACTTCGACACCCGCACCCACGTTCACGCCCACCGCCTCCCCAACGGGAACCGCGACAGCCGCACTGACTGCGACTCCGACAGCGGCGCTAACTTCAACGGCCACAGCAGTTCAGGCCCCGAGCGCAACGGCCACACCTACCCAAACACAGTCTCCGACAGCGACCGCGACCGTCGTCAACCAGTTGATTCAGTGCACGTTTTCAAGCCGAAACGCCTGGCAGGTAGACTCCAATTGCACTTACAGCGCGACGACGTCAGGAACCGCCATAACCTTCAACGAGGTGGGCCTCAGCGCATTGTCTGGTGTGGTCAGCCCAACGGACCGAAGCATGAGTTGGGGATTTGGTACTCGAGAACTACAGCCTGGACTCGGTTCATTCTCGTCGGTAGCCACGGTGCTTTGTTTCGTGGGAGAACGAACCACGGCATTGATGATCGTTCGCATGACCATCGGAGCCGAAGTAGTTGAATCGCGAGCCTCTTTCCCAAAGACGTGGATTCACAACAAGGCGAACGACCCCGCATGTCCATAGTAGTTTATGGATCGCGTGTCCCTGCTCGGGACCTATCCCGACGCCGGGCCAGCCGTCAGCCAGCCCGAGTTCGAAGCGCCGCGCCACACGGGAAAATCCTGGTCGTAACCGCACGAGTTGGGGGTGATCACGGCTCTTCGGCGCCGAGGCCGATGGCCTGCGGCTCACGCTCGGCACAATAACCCTGAGATGCGCCGTCGGCTGCGTTGAGCACGCAACGTCTCGTCACTTCCTTCAGCTGCATTACCTCCCATTTCATTGTGAATTTTTGTACCCACAAATGATGCCGCCAAAAGTGCAAGTGGGATGAAGAAGCGCGCATGTGATTTTAGAAACGCGAACGTGGTATTCCGTTTACGTGTTCCCGATGGAGTTAAATCTTCAATCGTTTCTTGTGTGGAATCGGGTTGCCGCTTGTCGCTGAGCCTAGATGCTATCTCCACGGGCGCGCGGTTGGGGGACTGGACGTCGGGCAGCGCACCGGTGCCGCGCGCATCGTCCAACCCTTCTCCTGGGAGTTGCTCATCGGTCACTCAAGCCTCCTACGCGGGCAGTGGTCCGCGTACGTCTTACCCCCTGTGCTGCCGCCTCCGCCACCGGGATTTCTCCACGCGACTCGGACGGTTGGCCCCGTGAGACGCGGTCTCCTGCTGCTGCGCACTATCGCGACTGACACCGGCCGAGGTCAATGCAATATCCACTTACTTCGCCAGTTTGTTAGGCAGGTGTCCGTTTCGCTTCCTCGGCGTGGTAAGGTCAACGGCGGTAGAAGGCTCGGGCGGAGTAGTGCCATGAGCCCTCCTTATCTCGGCGTGAACTTCACTGCGTCGAACCCGAGCTTCCGTAGGGTACTTCCGGCCTCGCCCGTCGCGTCGGTCAGCCGAACGCGCCGCGAGGTGCCGGCCGCTGTGTTAGACAACTGTCCGAAATCAGGTAGTCGCAGAAGGTACGGGCTCGTGTACTATTCCGCGCATGGCGGAGCGCAGCAGCTACTGGCTCGAATGGACTGAACGTGGGGCGTCGCGGCGGATGGCCGTTGATCGCGCCATCACCATTGGCCGCGTGCCTGGGAACGACATCGAGGTCGACGAGCAGGCTGTCTCGCGGCACCACTGCGTGGTCACGCCGGGCCCCGGATACGTCCAGGTCGATGCCCGGCAGAGCACGAACCTTGTCGAATCGGGCGGGGGAAGGCACGCAACCCTCCAGCTACGGGGCGGCGAACATTTCAGCGTCGGTCACGTGCGGTTCGCGGTCGCCGATAGTGCGGGCGCTGGCACCGGTGTCTTCGCACTTCAGTGGACCGACGCGGCCGGGCCACACCAGGTTGCGGTAACCGGCCCCGTAAGCATCGGACGCGTTCCCGGCAACAACATCGTGCTTGGTGGGGCAGAGGTGTCGCGACAGCACGCGGTGGTGACACCGGGCGGGTCGGGGGTGAACATCAACGCCTCCAACAGTGCCAACGGTGTCCGAGTGAACGGGCGACAGGAACAGAACGTGAACGTCGGGCGCGGGGCGCAGTTCACTATTGGCGGCACGTCGTTCCAGGTGGTTCAGATCCCGAGTAGCGCCGCAGCGAATCTGAAGTCGGGCGGTTCCGGGAAGCCCTCGCCCGCAATGTTTGGTGCGGTCGCGGCCGCGGCTTGCCTGGCGGTGGTCGTGGTTGTCGTTGGGCTGGTGCTGGCCCTGGGCGGCGGCAATAGTGGCGGAGGCGACGGTAAGGAGTTAGCCCGCGCTCGATTAGGCGTAGAGGGCGGAACCCTAGCAGTGCCCGGCGGCCCGACCCTCACGTTCCCCCCTGGAAGCCTTGCCCGAGAGGTCGATGTTGTCGTTCGTGAGGTTCCGCCCCCGCAAGGGGTGATGGCCGGTACTGGAATCGGATTGGCATATAACTTCGACGTCCCGAACGACGCGATCTCGGCGCCTGTCACGGTAACATTCCCGGCAGCAGAAACTCTTCTAACCAGGACCGACCCTAATCGCACCGTATTTATTGCGCACTACGAAGAGTCAGTTGCGCAATGGGTGCCGATGGACACGTCGACGGCCGGCCGGAGGTCCATCTCAGCCACGACACTCTCCTTCAGCACTTTTCGTCTCATTGATGGACTCGTATTGAAGATGCCCTACGACGAGTCGGAAACGGCTGTCATATTCTCAGGGGGCCCGCACCAGTATGTGACCAACCCATACTGTGAAGACTTGGTGTCCAACGCAGCCGGCATGGACTTCGCTTCAGGAGGCGCATTTCCGGTTCTGAGTATTGCCGCGGGCAAGATCATTTCGATGGGCAAGGGATCATCGCCGCCCGGGGGAGTGGGCCAGTTCGTCATTGTTCAACACGAGGGCGGACTACAGTCCGAGTATTGGCATCTGTCGGAGATTTCAGACCAGGTAGTCGCCAAAGTGAAGGAAGGGAACGAAGGGAAGGGTAGTCAGATTCCGGCGGGATTCCCCTTAGGGAAAGCAGGAAACACCGGAAGGAAGGGGATGGCTGTGCACCTCCACCTTGCACTGAGCCATGGCCACAAGACACCCGGGTCGACAGATGCCGTAAGTTGGGACGGCCAAATCATGGATGGATGGCGTTTCTTCCAACACTTCATGCCAAATTCCCCGTCCACCGGTTACGCCTATCAAGGTTCGGCGGTAAGGGGTGCCGTCGGCTTCCGAGAAATCAGTATTGGCCAGGGCGACAAGGATCCCGACTGCACCGCCCGCGGGATGTCTAAGAGCCTTGTCAAGTTACCTGTCGAAGCGCGGGTCACAGTCGGCGGCGACTTCACAGGACTGAAGGAGACCCAACCCGTGGGTGGCGAGGAGAGTTGCGAGAAGACGCTCGTGTCCCCCTGCACCGTCTTTGCTTCGAAACCTTACCGTCATCTTCCATCTACGAACCACACGTGGAAGGAAGGGACCGCGATCTCGACACCAACGCCCACTCCAACGCAGGGCTCGCCTCAACCTGGAGAACCGCCGGGAGGAGTCTGGGTCATCGCGCCCGCTGAGCGCTCGACGGTAGACGGGACGTTGCTGAGTCTTTCCGCTCGCGGCTATCCGGCGCCCGGAGTCCGAGACGCAATTGACTACGTGGAGTTCACAGCATGGTGGCCGGCCCTCGGCAACGAGAATGACCCGTGGTTTGTCGCCTGCCGCGTACCTCGCGAGGGTGGCGGAGATCTGTTCTCCTGCCCGTTTGAGCTTTCCCGCGTGCCCCCGGGCCCGCTCAAACTCAGTTTCGATGTTTACGACGTTGCCGGGCGCCACCGACTCTCTCCAAATGGCAAGCGAGTTGTGACACGGGGTGCCGGTACTCCGGTTCCCGCTTCGCCGTCTCCCACCGCAACAGGAACTCGCACCCCCACGGCCACGCCAACTGCCACCCCAACGGGCACGCCTACGCCAACGCCGACGCGAACGCCAACCCCAAGGCCCTCCGACCGCGATGGCGACGGCACCCCCGATGGCCAGGACGAATGCCCCAACACGCCCGGCCCGACCAGCAACTACGGCTGTCCCATCCCGCCGGTCAACTACAGCCTGACCTTGCAGCCTGACTACCCGCACGGCACAACCTACACGATTGGTGAAGCCATCACCCTCTGTTACCACTTGACTCCGGAGAACGTGCCTTTCCGGATCGTCATCACGAAGGCGACGGGTGGCGTCCCCGGGGGCACCGTTTTTGACGCGGATGACAATGGAATTGGGGGCGGCGGGTGCTTCACCGCGACCGTCGCTGGGCCAACAGGTTTTCGGATTTACAGCGCGAGGGCTTATGTCGGTGGGACTGCCGTCGCGGAAGCCACCGCAGCCATAGGGGTCATCGATGGCACGGGAAATCCCCCGGGGGGCGGAAGCTGCACGCAGTTCCCGGGCGCACCCGTGCTGTTTGGCACAATCGGAGGCACGGTGAGCCGGATCTGGACATTGTCGTGGGCGGCGGGCTCGGCAGGAGGGACAGGCTGTTCAATTACCGGGTATCAGGTGTTTGACGATAGCACTGGTGCGGCGCTGTACGAGGGGACCGCAACCTCAACGGTCATCGACCAGGGGAGCCGGTGCAATATGACCGTCGGGGTGCAGCAGCGTAATCAGAAGGGCTGGGGCCCTACCGCCTTCACCACTCACCGAATCTGTTGAAGGACCGGCCATGACTGAGCGCTTCGAACTCCTTTCACAGCTTGGCAAGGGCGGTATGGGCGTCGTCTGGAAGGCGCGCGACAGCGAGACCGGTGAAATCGTGGCGCTCAAGCTGCTTCACTCGATGTTCGCCGATGACCCGGAATATGTGGCCCGTTTCGAACGAGAAGTGGAGGTCGCGCAGCGCATCTCGTCCCCGCACGTCGTGCGTGTGGTCGGTTTTGGGCGGAGAGCAGGCCAGCCCTACATGGCGATGGAACTTATTGACGGGCCGTCGCTGAAGGAAGTTCTTCGACAGAGAGGACGGCTGCGGTGGGAAGAAGCAAGTGGCTACATCGCCCAGGTGCTCCAGGGGTTGGCGGCCGCACACGCCGTCGGTGTGCTCCACCGTGACATCAAACCGGCCAATCTGCTGTTAGCCGCGAGCGGGACCGTGAAGCTGGTCGATTTCGGCATCTCGCGCGCAACAGACCTGACCCGCCTCACTGGCGGGATGACGATGCTAGGGACGCCAACCTACATGGCGCCCGAAGGCCAAATCGATGAGCGGAGCGAGCTCTACAGCGTC
>JBDTVB010000137.1:0-5749 GCA_040007415.1 Anaerolineaceae bacterium | reverse complement strand
CACTGACGACCTTGTCTGCGTCGCCGATCTTGATGAGCTTCTTGAGGTTTTCGTCGGAGACGTCGTACTTCAGCGAGTGTCCGGTCGCATCGGTCACACCGTGGATCGCATAGTCGTACTTGCGGTCACTGCCGATCGGGCATTCGTAGCTTGCCTGCTGCGCACCTGGCCGCGGGGCCACACATTCGGACTTGAGATCGAGGTAACGGAAGATGCCGTGCTTCTGGAGCGTGCCAAAATCAACGCTGAGTGTCTCAGTGGCTTCGATCGTCCCTTCACTATCTATTGCGTAGACGACGCTGAACGAGGTGATCCGCCAGCCAGCGGCGGCAGTGACTCCACTGGGCGACGCGATGACGCCGAGGACTAGCGCGGCGACGATGAGAACAAAGAGGCGCTTCACCCGGCCATTGTAGGGCTCGGGCCAGTGCGGAAGGAACGCACGCCGGATCCGTGGTTGAGTTGCCTCTTGCGTTAGAACGCCTTCGAAGCACTACGATGTTCGTACCGGTTTGTTCAGGGCGCCAGTACGACGGCCGTTCGCGACAACCATCGCGCGGCCATTTAGGATTAGCCACAAGACCCTTGGCTTCGGCCAATCTCCATACCAGCGGACCCAAAAGGATGGTGCATGGAAGCATTCGACTATGTAGCGCCGCGGTCTCTCGCAGACGCGTTTGCTCATCTTACAAACGGTCGCAGCAGCCTGATGCTCGCTGGCGGCACCGACGTCATCGTGCAGCTCCGCGAAGGGCGGCGGCACTGCGACCAGCTCATCGATATCAAGCATATCCCCGAGCTCACGGTGCTGCGCTTCACCGCGGATGGCACGTTGGAGATCGGTGCGGCGAAGCCTTTGGCTGAGATCTACGAGGATGCCGAAGTGGCTCGCCGCCTGCCGGGACTGGTGGACGCGGCGGCGCTTATCGGCGGAATCCAGGTGCAATCCCGCGCGAGCCTCGGCGGGAATCTCTGCAACGCCAGCCCGGCCGCCGACGCATCACCGGCCCTGATGGCCCTCGGCGCGCGCCTTGTCATCAGCTCGGCGACGGGTTCGCGTGAGGTGCCCGTGGAGGAGTTCTTCCTCGGCCCCGGCCGCAACGCCCTGAAACCGGGCGAGATCCTGGTGCAGGTGAAGATTCTGCCACAGCCAGCCAACTCCAACGCCCACTACCTGCGGTTCATCCCGCGAAACGAGATGGACATCGCCGTCGCCAGCGCGGGTGTGCGATTCGCGCTCAATGGCGAAGGCCGGATCGAGGCCGCGCGAGTGGCGATCGGTGCGGTAGCGGCAACGCCGCTGATGGTGCCTGCGGCCGCTGCCGCACTCAACGGGAATCTCCCCACGGAAGAAACGTTTGGGGCGGCGGGTGATGCGGCATCGGCTCTCGCTACGCCAATCAACGATATGCGGGGGAGCGTCGCCCAGCGGCACCAGCTCGTCCGCGTCCTCACCATCCGCGCCCTCCGCGGCGCCCTGAAGCGCATCCAGGAGGCTCGCTAGCCGTATGGCACGTTCCTATGTATCCACCCGTCTGAATGGGGCGGAAACCGATTTTCTCTGCGAACCGCGCCAGAGCCTCCTCGAAGTTCTTCGTGATGAACTGGGCCTGACTGGGACCAAAGAGGGCTGTAACAACGGGAACTGTGGCGCGTGCAGCGTGATGCTCAACGGCCGCATCGTGAACTCGTGCTGCGTCCTCGCCGTTGAGACGCAGGACGCCGAGGTGCAGACCATCGAGGGCGTTGCCAGGGGTGACCAGTTGCACCCGCTGCAGCAGGCGTTCCTGAACGAGGCCGCCCTCCAGTGCGGTATCTGCACACCGGGGTTCATCATGGCGTCAAAGGCACTGCTTGATCGGGAGCCAGACGCCGACGAGCACCGCATCCGCCACTGGCTGGCGGGCAATCTCTGCCGCTGCACCGGCTACGACAAGATCGTGAAAGCGGTTCTGAGCGCAGAACAGATGCAAGGGGTGAAGTGATTTGAGCACCGTTGAAAAGACCGAATACAAGGTAATTGGCACCCGCCCCGTCCGGCCAGACGGGGTAGAAAAGGTCACTGGCAAGGCGCAGTACGGCGCAGATATCCGTCTCCCGGGGATGATCTACGGGCGCGTTCTGCGCAGTCCCCACGCCCATGCGCGCATCATCTCGATCGACACGAGCGCCGCCGAAGCGCATCCTGGCGTGCTCGCCGTGCTCACCGCCAGGGACTTACCTGCCGCCGAAGACAAGATGGAAGATCTCGGTGAGAGCGCCATCAACGTGATGGAGGTGAGCGATAACATCCTCGCTTCGAAGAAGGCGCTCTACCGTGGCCACGCCATTGCCGCCGTCGCTGCCGCCAGCGGTCATGTGGCCGAAGAAGCGCTCGCCAAGATCAAGGTTGAATACGAAGTGCTTCCGCCCGTGCTGGATGTGCGCGATGCCATGCGCGAAGACGCACCGCTGCTCAGCGAGACTCGCCTG
This sequence comes from Anaerolineaceae bacterium, assembly GCA_040007415.1. Taxonomy (GTDB): domain Bacteria; phylum Chloroflexota; class Dehalococcoidia; order Tepidiformales; family Tepidiformaceae; genus PNKC01. Next base: position 3,277 of record JBDTVB010000137.1, on the reverse strand, counting down.
ACGAAATCGATGGGCGGGAAACTGAGCGAGAAGCCGAGCAACATCGCCCAATTCACGCAGTTCAAGGGTGGCGACATCGCGGCCGCATTTGCAGATGCCGATGTGGTAGTCGAGCGTGAGTTCAGCACTTCCATGGTCCACCAGGGCTACATTGAGCCCCAGGTTTCGACCGCAAGCTGGAACGCGGACGGGACGATAACGATCTGGACGAGCACCCAGGGAGCGTTTGCCGTTCGTTCGCTGGTTGCGGAAGTCCTGCGCCAGCCGATTTCGAACATCCGCGTGGTCCCGATGGAAATCGGCGGCGGCTTCGGCGGCAAACTGCCGATCTATCTCGACCCGGTGGCTGCGCTGCTGTCCAAGAAGAGCGGGAAGCCTGTGAAGATCGCCATGAGCCGCACCGAAGTGTTTGAGGGCACGGGCCCAACCAGCGGAACCAACATTCGCTTGAAGATGGCTGCCAAGGGCGACAAGATCACGGCCGTTGAGGCTGATCTTGCCTACGAGGCCGGAGCCTATCCCGGCTCCTCCGTAGGCGCTGGCGCAATGTGCATGCTTTCCCCCTACAGCATCGAGAACTTCCAGATCGATGCCTACGACGTGGTGGTGAACAAGCCCAAGACTGCCGCTTACCGCGCACCCGGTGCTCCCGCAGCGGCGTTCGCGTCCGAGAGCCTGATTGATGAACTCGCCAAGAAGCAGGGCATCGACCCCCTGGCCTTCCGCCTCGCGAACTCCTCGCAGGCCGGGACGCGAATGGTGACCGGTGTGCCTTTCCCGCGCATCGGCGCCGTGGAGACGACCGAGGCCGCGATCAACTCGCCCCATTATAAGTCGCCAATTGAAGGCCCGAACCGCGGCCGCGGCGTTGCTTCGGGCTTCTGGTTCAACGCCGGCATGCAGTCCAGCGTGGTCGCCGCCGTGAACTCGGATGGAACGATCAACCTGATCGAGGGATCGACCGACATCGGCGGCACGCGGGCGTCGCTCGCCATGCAACTCGCCGAAACGCTAGGCGTGAACTATGAGTCGATTCGCACCGCAGTCGTGGATACCGACTCTATCGGACATAACGATGTTACCGGCGGCAGCCGAACCACCTTCGCCAGCGGCATGGCAGTCTTCGAAGCGGGCATGGACATTCGCCGGCAGCTGATCGCGCGCGCGGCGAAGCTCTGGAGCTGCAGCGTAGACGACGTCGTCTATGAGGATGGTGGTCTGCGCTGCAAGGTCGATTCGACCAAGGGACTGACGTTCAAGGAGATGGCCGGGCAGCAGGCGCGAACCGGCGGCCCGCTGGTTGGCAAGGCTTCGCTGGTCGCCCGCGGCGCTGGCTCAGCGTTCGCCACGCACATCGTCGACGTGGAAGTAGACCCCGAGACCGGCAAGGTCGAGATTCTGCGCTACACCGCCGTCCAGGATGTCGGCACGGCGATCCACCCTTCCTACGTGGAGGGCCAGATCCAGGGTGGTGTGGTCCAGGGCATCGGCTGGGCGTTGAACGAAGAGTATTTCTACGACGACGCCGGCAAGATGATGAACTCGAGCTACCTGGACTACCGCATGCCCACCGCGTTGGACGTGCCGATGATCGACACCATCCTGGTGGAAGTGCCAAACCCCGGCCACCCCTACGGCGTGCGCGGCGTGGGCGAGGTGCCAATCGTGCCGCCGCTGGCCGCGATCGCGAATGCGATCGCCGACGCAACGGGTCATCGATTCACTACTTTGCCGATGTCGCCGCGCCGCGTGGTCGAAGAGCTGAACGGGCTAGGTTAGGAAAGTCATGGGGGTCACGTTCATTCACGGGACAGTCGCTGGGTCCTCCGGCGAGGAGGGCCTGGACTTCTTGGTGGATAACGGGTCTCAGTACACGCTTCTTCCGGAGACCGTTTGGCAGAGGATCGGGCTCGTGGCCACCCGACGCCAGCGGTTTCGGCTGGCTGATGGAACGTTGATGGAGCGCGAGATTGCTAACTGCGTCATTCGTTTGGCGGAGTTGGGCGAAACTCCTACACCTGTCGTCCTCGGACAGGAAAACGATGTCGCACTTCTCGGCACGGTGACTCTGGAGGAACTTGGGCTGGTGCTCAACCCGTTCTCGCGGACGCTCCACCCCGCTGCGCTGTTGACGGTCTAACCGGTGGCGCACGTCATCATCCCGGCCCTGCTGCGGGACATGTGCGGGGGCGTTTCCCGCCTGGAAGTACCCGGCGCTACGCTTGCCGAGCTGTTGCGCGAGTTGGATAGGCGCTGCCCAGGCTTCGAGGCTCGCGTCATCGAGAACGGTCGCGTCCGTCCAGAACTGGCGATCGCGATCAACGGCGAGATGGAGAGTCTCGCCCTGCACGACGCCGTGCCGCCGGGCGCCGAAGTGGCGATCATCCCGGCGATCGGCGGCGGCTGAACGGCATTAGCCTCGGGGTAGCCCGAGGCCGCGCGTGGCGATGATGTTGCGCTGAATCTCACTGGTCCCGGCGGCGATCGTAGATGGGATCGTGTTCAGGTAGTTCATTGTCGCGCGAATGCCGCTCTCGGCTTCGAGACCGACAGGGGTGCGCAACTGTCCAGAGAGCCCGGTAAGGTGCATCTCGGTGTAGGCCAGGCGCTGCGAGAGCTCCGAGCCGTACATCTTGTTCATGCTTGCTTCCATGTTTGGGACGCCGCCGCGGGCCTGGACGGAGATGACCGTGAACGAAAGCAGCTCGCAGACGGACGTCTCAATCGCCCGTTCGGCGACTTCTAGCCGCTGCGAATCGGAGACCGGGCGGCCAGCAGCGGCGCGGCTTTTCACGTACTTCGCCAACCGGTCCACGTTCTTGTGCGCGGCAATCGCGCGGGCAATGTTGCTGCGTTCGAAGTCGAGCGTGGTGGTGCCTACGTACCAGCCGCGGTTCTCTTCGCCGATGCGGTTGCGCACGGGCACGCGGACGTCTTCGAAGAAGACCTCGTTAAAGACGTGCCCTTCCGCCATGTTGATCAGTGGGCGAACCGAGACGCCGGGCGCCTTCATATCAAGCAGCAGGTAGCTGATGCCGCGGTGCTTGGGCGCGTCCGGATCCGTGCGGATGAGAATGAACATCCAGTCGGCGCGATGCGCCCCACTGGTCCAGATCTTCTGGCCGTTTACCACGTAGTCGTCACCATCGCGCACGGCGCGTGTCTGCAGGCTGGCGAGATCCGAGCCGGAGCCGGGCTCGCTGAATCCCTGGCACCAGGCGACTTCGCCCCGCAGCATTGGCGGCAGATGCTCAGCTTTCTGTTCGTCTGTGCCGTG
>JBDTVB010000136.1:0-5759 GCA_040007415.1 Anaerolineaceae bacterium | reverse complement strand
ATATTCGTAGCCGAGGCGCCGCCCAAACGTATTCGAAGTAGAATCGAGTTTGGGATCGGAGACACGATGACACAGCCGCTTGACCCGCCCGAACTCGGCCGCCTCCAGCGCCGCAAAGCGCGCACGCGCGCCGCGATCGTCCAATCTGCCACGGATCTCTTCCACCGCGACGGTTACGAAGAGACCTCCATTCAGAAGATCGCTGAACTCGCCGATACCGGCGTGGGGACGCTTTACGGTTACTTCACTTCGAAGGAAGAAATCCTCCGCGAGGTGCTGAAGACACGCTCGGACGCGGCCCTATCTCGCTATTTCGCCGCGGTGGATGAGACGACCGGGTATGTCGATCGCGTGGTCACAGCCATGCGCATTCTTGCCAGCTACATTCGTGACAACCGCCTCGTCCTCGCCGCAGCGTTTCAAACGGCGGCCAGGGACCGGCATCTTGATGAGCATTGGGCAGAGATGCTCACCGCTTCGTTCGCCCTCCTGATCGCGACCGGCATTGAGCGCGGTGAGATCGCGGCGCTTCCAGTCGAAACCACTGCTCGAATGCTCATCGGGACCTGCACCATGGCCATGCTCGGCATCGGCGTCTGGGACAACCGAGATAGCGAAGAGACACTCATCGATATCGAAACCATCACCCGCCAGTTGCTCTCCGCGGGCATGGGCGCTATTCCCCGCTGAGTGGCCTGGCGGCAGCGAGACGCCGAGCTTCGGCCTCTTGCTCAGCCTGGCTCAGAGCCGAGTTGAACCTCTCCGGCGGTACGATGACAAGCAACAATGCGATCACGCCAAAGACGACCACAATATCGTCGAGTTGCCCAATCACGGGGATAAAATCCGGGATCAGGTCGAAGGGCAGCGCAAGATAGCCAACGAGCAATAGCAACGCTGCCTTCGGCAGGACACCTATTCTCCGATCACCGAGGAGGATGCGCCCGAATCGAATCTTCGAACGCGTCCCCAGTGCAAGGAATCGACGCCCCCGGCTGCTCGCGCGCAGCAAACGCAGGGTGATTGCGGCGAACGCTATGAAGGCACCGGTCCCGAGAATCAGCCATCCGTACCAGGGCATCGGCCCAGCTTAGCCGTCCGCTGCCTGAGGAAGAATTCGGTCCCGGTGCGCTGCCGGGCAACTCCGCAGCGGCGCCCGTACGCCTCCTTCAGACCGCCGGATGCGACCACTCTCGTGCGCTGGTACGATCCCCGGCAATGACCTATGACTCGCGTCCCGATACCAATGGCCGCCCGTTCGACCACGACCGCGTGAAGGCCGCTGTCACTGAACTGCTCCAGGCAGTGGGCGAAGACCCCGCCCGTGAGGGCCTGTTGGGCACCCCTCGCCGCATCGCCGAGATGTACGAGGAGATCTTCGGCGGCCTGCGAGTGAATCCCGCCGATTACCTGAATGTCGGCTTCGAGGTTGCCCACGATGAGATGGTGATTCTGCGCAACATCCCGTTCTACAGCATGTGCGAGCACCACTTCCTCCCCTTCCACGGCGAAGCCCACGTTGGGTACGTGCCAGACGGCCGGGTCGTTGGTATCAGTAAGCTGGCTCGCGTTGTCGAAGGCTTCGCGCGCCGCCCTCAGATACAGGAGCAACTCACCAGCCAGGTAGCTGAGGCGATCATGGAGACGCTCAAGCCGGACGGTGTCGCCGTGGTCATTGAGGCTGAACACCTCTGCATGACCATGCGCGGCGTGAAGAAGCCTGGCAGCCGCATGATTACCAGCGCCATGCGGGGCGACTTCCGCACCTCAAGCGTGACACGGGCGGAATTTCTCTCGCTGGTGCACGGCCACCATTAGCAGGGTGATGAAAAAGCGGGATTCCCAGTCTAGGCGGTCCGACGGGCGAAGAGCCGCGCAATTCGCAAACGTGACGGGCGAGCCACCGCAAGACCCATCCCCCAACGAGGGGCTTCTTTGCTTGCCGAACCCAAAGGAGGGACGAAAGGATGAGGAGGATTCTGGAAGGCGAGTTGGTCCGCCTGCGGGCGCGCGAACCGGAGGATGAGCCCTTCGCGCACAAGTGGGCGAACGACCCCGAGGTCACTCGCTGGCTCGAGGCGCGGTATCCGTGGTCTCGCGCGACGGCTGCGGAGAAGATCCGCGAATCGACCCCCGGGCCAAATTCGTGCGTCTTTCGATTGATGCGATTGAGGGATCGCGGCCCATAGGGTGGGTAGCACTGCGAAGCGACGGACTTGAGAACCGGTCCGCTTCACTGGGCATTGCCGTGGGCGAAAAGGACTTCTGGAACGGCGGCTATGGGACGGATGCCATGCGCGTGGTTTGCCAGTTCGGCTTCGAAATGATGAACCTGAACCGCATTCACCTGGACGTGTTCCCCGAGAACGCGGTCGCAATTCGCTGCTACGAGAAGGTTGGCTTCGCCATCGAAGGGCGCGCCCGCGACGCCACCTTCAAACACGGCAACTTCCACGATCTGATCCTGATGTCCGTCCTCGCGGGCGAGTTGAAGTAGGGGGAATCGTCATGGAATCACCATTCGAAGGACGCCTGGTACGGCTACGAGCGCGCGAGCCCGGGGACGAGCCATTGCTCTACCAGTGGTTCAACGACCCTGAGGTCACGCAGCACCTCAGCCTCCGCTATCCGCTCTCTCACGCGCAGGAGAAGGAGTTCATCGAGTCGGCCCAGCGGATTGGGTACAACTCAGCGACGTTCGGTGTGGAGACAGTCGTGGAGGGCCGGCTGATCGGGGGCGTGGGGTTCGAGCGCGTGTCGCCCGAGAACCGTAACGCGATACTCGGCATCGCCATCGGGGACAAGTCGTTCTGGAACGGTGGGTACGGGTCGGATGCGATGCGCGTACTCTGCCGGTTCGGCTTCGAGATGATGAACCTGCACAGGATCGAACTCGAGGTGTTCGCGGAGAATGTGCGAGCGATCCACGTTTACGAGAAGGTTGGCTTCCGCATGGAAGGGACCCGGCGGCAAGCGGTCTTCAAGTTTGGCAGGTACCAGGACATTCACGTGATGGGCTTGCTGGAAGGGGAGCTGCGCTGGGAGTAGCGCACGCTGACCACCGGCAGGGAGACTCAACAACGCACCTTTGCCAGCGTGGGCGGACGGAGGAAGGCCGCGTGGGATTCGGAGCAATCGGCTGGGTTCGCGGTGGCGCTCACTCAGGTGTTCTACATCCCAAACACGCTGCGCATTCTGCGGACGCGCGATGTTTAGGGCTATTCGCTCCCGGCGCGGCTTCTACTGTTTCTCGGCCTGAGCTGCCACCTGGTCTACTTCGTTTCTCAAGGAGATCTGGTAGGGATTGTGGCGAACGTCTGCGGGATGTTTGGCTCGGGAGCCACGACGTTTTGCATCTGGCGGTGGCGCGAGCGGCCGCAACTCAAACTGATCTGACGGCATTTCAGGCGAACCGGATTGGGGATGGCGATGATTACGTCCGGTTCTTATGCCAACCTGCCGGTAAATTTGTGACGAAAAGCGCAATCAAACTGCGGTGAAGGGTTGACACCCTTACCACGGAGTTGTTAGCGTCAGGTAGTAGGCGAGAGATCGCCGACGTACGCGCTCGGTTTCGACATGTGCACCACTGCCTAGTGCGCCTAAGGCGCAGCGGGGGATCCAACATCCCGGGGTGAATTCGGCCACGGCGGCCGATAGGGCGTCCTTCTGCCCGAACCCGTCAGCTAACCCCGTCGGCAGCAGGAAGGCCTGGCGAGCAGGTAGCTCGTCTCGAGGTCAGTTTCTCGCCCCTCGAATGTTCACGCTCATACCGCCTTTATGCGATGGAGGGAATAGATCTATGCCAGCTTTACAGGAAGCGCCACCCAAGTCATGCCCGAAGTGCCGGGGTTCGATGATTGTCGAGCGCGATTGGCACGGGACGTACGGGAGCTGCATCATGTGCGGCTACGTGCACGAGGTGCTGACGAGTCCGCCCATCGACCTCGCCGCTGAAGAGGCCGCCCTTCCGCAACGCCAGCGGCGTCGGCAGCCTTCGCACGGCAAGCTTCGGCTCTGAACCCTATCGGACGACGAAAGCAAAGGCCCCCGCTTCGAAAGCGGGGGCCTTTGCTTTTCTCGGCGTCGTTCACTCGCTAGAGTTCGCAGGGTTCCGCATCTTTGCAAGGTTCCTACAGGGGGTATTCATGCCGTACATCCGACTTTCGATTGCCAAGCCGCGCCGCGGAGAAGAGGCTCGCGTGGAAGAGGTCATGCGCAAGCTTTCAGCTCTCTCGGCAGATCAGGAGGGTTGCCGCGAGAGCTACGTCCTGCGCCCGCACGACGACAGTGGAGAGGTCGCCCGGATCGCTGTGTATTCCGACGAGAAGGCGGCTGAACAGGCAGCGAACAGTCAATCGTTCATGGCTCTGAGGTCGGAGCTGCACCTGATTGCCGAGCCTGGCCATATCGAGCGAGCGTTCTTCACCATCTGAGCCTTGGAGCGGCGGAGTCCAGCCCATTGCACCTGTGTGCGACTGCTTGCTCCCAAGAAGAGCCGGTAGGTAAGTAGTGCGCCGCCGACCAGACGACCGGAAGCCGGTCGGCGCTGCAGCGAGTGGCTGAAGAGAATAGAGGGTTTCAACCTGGGAACGAATCGGGGATATTCATCTGGTTATCAGGGAAATCCCCTATACGCGTGAGTTCCGCTCTGACTACACTGAGCACAGTCTTAAGGGTTTTAGCTAAGGTTTGCGTATCTTTCCCAACAAAGGCGACTCGGCCAGTGCATGGTGGAGCACCAAGGGGACTGTATGCCGGAGGAACGAGAGAGAGAATGAATAGCTCACGAACAACAGGCCGTCCCATTGGGCTTCGCACATCAGCCGCCCCCTCGAACCAGACGCAGCAGCTGAATCGCAGTCAGCACCCAATCCGGATTCTGCTTGTGGACGATCACGCCGTGATCCGGCAGGCCCTGCGGATGTTGCTGGAGGCGCAGCCAGAACTCGAAGTTGTGGCCGATGTGGAGAACGGCCGCGAAGCGGTCCAGGCAGTTGAGAAGCTTGCACCAGATGTTGTCCTGATGGACGTCGTGATGCCTGGCTTGAATGGCCTTGAGGCTACTCGCCAGATCCGTCGCTCATCGCCAAGTACTCGCGTCGTGATCCTCAGTGGCTTCGTTGATGAAGACCAGTTGCTAGAGTCGATTCGCGCGGGGGCGTCGGGCTACATCATCAAGAAGTCTGACGTTTCTGAGCTGGTTCTGGCGATACAGACAGTGCATCGCGGGAACAGCTACTTCTCGAGCGCCCTGAGTGAAGGTTTCGACCTCGCCGAAGTCCTCTACCAGGCAAAGCGCTCCGACCAGCGTACCGGGGTCGAGACGCTTACCTCACGAGAGCGCGAGGTGTTGCAGCTGATCGCCGAAGGACATACGAATCAGGGCATTGCGACCGAGTTGTACATTTCTGTGAAGACCGTAGAGGCCCACAAGTCGCACATCATGGCCAAGCTCCATGCCCGCAACCGTACAGATCTGATCCGGTACGCGATCCGCAAGGGCATCGTGCGCCTCGAAAGCGTGGAAGAAGCTGAGAAGATGCTGGCAGGTATGGGCGGCGAGCCGGCAATCGCGGGCTAGCCGGGATCGCCCAGGTAACGCGCACGGAGAGCCCGGCCAATTCGCCGGGCTCTTTGCATCTCCGGGATCGTGAGAGGCGTTGGAAGGTTCGGGGAGGCTTCGTAGGGATGTGGAGGGGTGGGTTAGCGGTGGAAGGGGCCGGTGACGCTTTCGAACCGGTCCAGCAGGTAGGGGT
>JBDTVB010000135.1:0-5800 GCA_040007415.1 Anaerolineaceae bacterium | reverse complement strand
GCAAGCGACCGGGTCGAATCGGGTCGCCGTCGCGCGCGCTGATGATGCCGACCTGTCCCGCAGGCACGGTGATGGAGCCCTCGGTGCGGACGCGGAAGAGATACGTGTTGATGCGGTACTTGCCCGGCGGCAGGATATCGATCTGCGGGCCTTTTTGACCACCGTTGATGAGGAATCGCTCCCCATCCTGGAAGGTGTCATGGGCATCAACGTGACGGCCGAAGATGCGGCCAGGGTCAAGCGCCTTGCCATCAATCGATTCGACGAGACCGACCTGGTCCTGCTCGATCAGGAACATCGAGTCTTTTCGGACCGCATAGAGGAACGGCGGCAGGAAATGGAGGCCGGGAGCAAGGACTCGCGCCTGGATGCCGATCTCGCCCTTCATGGCGATGACGCGGCCTTCCGGCAAGCCTTTGCCAAGGTACCGGCGTTCGAGAACGCCGATCTGCTGGCCGCCGATGTTGACCAACATATGACCGGCAACGATGAGGACGAGGAGCACGGCGAGGATGACAGCCGCGACGATCAGGGCAACCAACATGGAAGGTTCGTTTGCTTTCTGCGGTCCTGCGGGCCGCCATGAACCCGGCAGGCGCCGCCGAGAAGCGTTGCGCCCTTCAACCGTTCGCTGCATAGCATAGCGAACCGCCGGACCAGATGTTAGATGAATCGTGCTCTGTCCCACTGTCAGCGTAGAAGGCCGAATGATGGGTTCGGAGCAGCGCGGCCGACCAATTCCTGGGCTTTGTGAGACCTCTGGCCGCGCCCCACCGCTTCCTGCACTTCGCGTGAAGAAGGGGCGCCCGGGCGCCCCTTCTTCATTGGTGGCCGATTGCCGGTCTAGCCGTGAAGCGCCACCGCCACTTCCTTCAGGCCAAGGGATTCCAGCTTGGCTCGCGAAGGCTTGGTGGTGGTGGTGTCCCAATCGCAGGCATTGAGGAAGTCCAGTTCGAGCATCTCCGTATCGAGCTTGACGCCCGCAAGCGGGCCTGAGGAGGTTGCTTCGGTGGTGACCCCGCTCACGCGAGTCGGGACGGCACGATTGCGGGGGTTGCCGCCTTCGCGGACTTCGTACGCCATACGCAGGTTGGCGATTCGCTCGCCGACCACCATCATCTCGTCGATGTCCATGTCCCAGCCAGTGACGGCGTTGAACCATTCGGGCATCTTGGCGGTGTTGGCCATCATCATGATGAACTGGCACATGCCGCCGCTATTGACGACATGCATGAATTCACTCGAGGCCTTGTGGTGTTCCCCGCGATTGGCGTAGTCCTTGAAGTCCTTGGGCGCGGCAGGAATCTTGCCGAGGCGCTTGTTGCCCTCGTACTGGGTGTGGCGACCAGGGGTCGGGTCCAGCTTGTAGGTGGTGTAGTACTCCGGCTGGAGCTTCGGATCGTGCATCGGCAGCTCCTGGCCGCCGATGTGCATGGCGAACTTCTCTGCCCCGCGGCCGATCTTTTCACCAGCAACCTTCACCCCGTCCGCGAAGTCGGCGGCGATGCCCTGGCGGGCGCCCATCATCTTCAGGAAGGCAATGACGGCTTCGTCGCCTCCCCAACTGAGTTCGAGCCCGTCGGTGTCTTCCTTCGTGATGATGCCGTTCTGATAGCACTCGATCGCCATGGAAATGGCGCCGCCCGCGCTGATCACGTCGAACCCGTACTCGTTGCAGAGGTGGTTGGCGTAGATGAGTGCATCAGGATCGGTGACCAGGTTCATGGTGCCGAACGCACCCATCGCCTCGTACTCGGGCCGGTGGGTGTGGTGCGGATAGGGGTACTTCTCGTTCTTCGATTCGATAGACTCAGCGCCGCAAGCGACCGGGCAATGCCAGCAGCCGTAGGTCTTCTCCATGAGCGGCTTAATCACGCTCATGCCGTTGATTTTGCCGGCGCCTTCCATGAAATCGACAACGCCGATGCCGCCCCAGTTCTTCACCGGCGAGTCGCCGTTCAGTGCGCTACCGGTGGTAATGCCGGTTGTACCGAAGTTGTGAAAGAAGTCCTTGAGCGGCTTCACGAAGTCATCAAGGTTTTCTCGAAGGAGCTTGATGGTCTCCGGGGTCTGGCTGATGATCTTGCGTTCGGCTACCGCGACGACCGCCTTGAGGTTCTTCGAACCCATGACCGCGCCGACGCCCGACCGAGCGGCGAGACGGCCGTGGTCGTTGCAAACGCCGCTGATAAGCGAAAGGGTTTCACCTGCCTGGCCGATGTTGGCCACGCTGGCACGCTTGCCGTGCTTACCCTTCAAGAACGTCTCGTTCTCGATGGCGCCGGTGCCCCACTGGTCGCTGGCGTCCAGCAGTTGAACTTTGTCGCCTTCGATGAGCAGGTACTTCGGAGTGGTTGCCTTGCCGAAGAACATGATGCCGTCCCAGCCCGCAAGCTTGAGCACGCCACCGAAATCACCGCCGCAGTTGGCGTCGCCCCAGCCGCCGGTAAGGGGACTCTTGCAGACCACCTGCCAGCGCTGCCCGAAGAGCGGGGTGCCGGTGAGGAGGCCAGCAAACATGCCGAGCATGTTTTCTGGACCGAGCGCGTCCACCCCTGGTGCGACGCGGTCCCAGAGCATGCGGGCGCCAATTCCATAACCGCCCAAGTACTCGCGGTAGAGCGACTCAGCAGGGCGTTCGACGGTGACCTCGCCGCTGGTGAGGTTCACCGCGAGCATCTTCCCGTTGAAGCCCTTTTCCATTACACCACTACTCGTTGCAGCAGTCGTCAAAGACACACCTCTTCCCGGGCGCATTCAAGGCGTCCCGTTACATCTGCGGATGGTACGTGATCGGTGGCGCGCTGCAATATGCTGACAGCGGCATATCGGAAGTCCGGCCCATTGGCCGCAGATCCGCCTGAACTCGGATGCTACCATCAGACAGAGGACGGGAGGCAGTAAGAGTGGATTTTGACGTCTCCAGGGTCAGCGTGCTGGCTCTGCGCTGGCTGCTGGTTGCCTGCATCTTCGTCCTCCTCATTTACCAGGAGCGCCATCGCGTGACCTGGCCCTCGTTGGGACGCGAAGTGGTCGTCGTCGTTGCTGCCTACTTCCTTTACTTCGCCGTGCGCGGACTCACGGAGGGAGGGATGGCGGCGGCGACCAGACATGCCTGGGACATTGTTGAATTGGAGCGCCGTGGCGGACTCCTGGTGGAGGCCGACCTGCAAAGCCACATCATCGGTCACCCGTGGTTGGTAGACCTGGTGAATTGGGTCTACATCTGGGGCCACTGGCCGGTCATCGCTGTCACCGCCATCTGGCTCTTTCTCCGTCGGCGCTCGATGTACGGCAACATACGGGACGCCTTCCTTATCTCCGGCGGAATCGGTCTGATCATCTTCGCCCTCTACCCGGTGGCGCCACCGAGGCTTATCGATGTCGGCCTGGTGGACACTGTAACGCTCCACTCGCAGGCGTACCGTGCGTTGCAGCCAACGCAGCTGACTAATCAGTATGCGGCGTTCCCCAGCTTGCACTTCGGCTGGAACCTGCTGATCGGCCTGGCGATCTTTCTCTCCACCGAGCACTGGCTCGCGCGAGGATTCGGCCTCGCCCTGCCCGTATTCATGTTCCTTGCCGTGGTCCTGAGCGGAAATCATTTCATCATTGACGCCATTGCAGGCGGAGCACTCGCCCTGGCCGCTTTCGCCATCGTGCTCTGGCGCCAGGGCCGCCAGTCCTCTGCGCCAGACGCGTTCGAACATCCATCACCGAAGCAGGCCACCCCGTGAGCGGCCACGTGCTTGCTATCGCCCACCGGGCCGGAAACGAAGCGGTTCGGCTGCACGCGGCGATTGCCGCCGGGGCAGATATCGTTGAAGCGGACATCTGGCCCCACCGGGGTAGGCTCGAAGTCCGTCACCTGAAGACAATGGGGCCGGTCCCACTCCTGTGGGACCGCTGGCAGCTGGCCTCCGGGTGGGCCGCGCGAACGCTCCTCTCGCAGCTGGTCACAGATCTGCCGCCGGAAATAGGTCTGATGCTCGATCTGAAGGGCCACAACACCGTAAGCGCAGCGGAAATCGCCGACATCTCTGCCCATCTCGGTTTCCAACAACGGCTCTACGTCTGCGCTCGAGACTGGGCGATGCTCAAGCCATTTGCCGCGCAGGGCGCGGTCGTCGTGCATTCAGCCGGTAAGCCAGGAGAACTTCTGAAGCTGGCGCCAATACTCGAATCGGGGGAGTGTACGGCCGTGTCGGTTCACCAGGGACTGCTTGACCCCGGCATCGTCCGGCGTTTGCGCGAGCGGGTACACCTCCTGATGACCTGGCCAGTCAACGACGTTGCGCGGATGCGGGAGTTGGTGGGTTGGGGCGTCAATGGAATCACCACCGACAGCCTGGCCGTGGTTCGAGCGATAAGGGCGGCGGAAACCGCGGAACGGCCCACGTTCGAGCCGTCATAGCTGAACGCGTGCGCGCCGAGCACTCGGCTCATCGGAGCGCTTAGCCGAACGTTCGAGGACAGTCCCCGCACCGGCCAACGGCACTGAATCAGAAAGCCCCCGGCGTATCGCCGGGGGCTTTGCGGAAGTTGGTACAGCCAAACGCTTAGCGTTTGGTGAACTGAGGAGCCTTTCGAGCGCGCTTCAGTCCGGCCTTCTTACGCTCCTTCATGCGGCTGTCGCGGGTGAGCAGGTTCTCACCGCGCTTGAGGACGGGTTTAAGCGACGGGTCGGAGGCGACGAGTGCACGCGCCATTCCCATCTGGATCGCCCCGGCCCAGCCGCTGATGCCGCCGCCGGCGCACTTGATCTGCGCACTGAACTTGGCATCGCGGCCAATACGGCGAAGGGCGGAGGTCACTTCGAGCCGGTGGATGTCGCGGCTGAACACCTCGTCCATCGGCTTGCCGTTCACTACCACGGCACCATTGCCGGGATACAGGCGGACGCGGGCAACGGCGTTTTTGCGCCGCCCAGTTCCGTAGAAGTAGTGCTGATCAGCCATTGGTTACTCCTCAGTCTTTGCGGCTCGGCGACGAGCGGGCTTGGCCTCGGCGGGCGAAGTTTCGGTCGTGGCCTCGGCGGCCTTCTTGCGCGGTGCCCGTGGCTTCTTCTCAACGACTGCAACTACCGCGGGAGCCACCGCTTCGACAACCGCGGGAGCGAGGACAGCTTCGGCCGGAACCGGCGTCTCTACTTTTTCGGCTGCGGGCGCCTTCGGTACGGCTTTCGCTTTTGGGGCAACCTTTGCCGTCGAGGCGGTCTTCGCCTTCGGGATGGGCTTCGGCTTGAGAGCAGGTTTGGTGGCCGTTACCGGCCGTGGGGCCGGAGCTACCTTCGCGATAGGCTCGGGAAGAACCTGCGGGACCGACAACGGACGCAGCCGGGCCGGCTTCGCCGGAGCAGGGGCGGTCACTGCCGGGCGGGCCTCCTGTGCCTTCGCGCTGCCAGCAAGCTGCGATTGATGCGGGTGGTTGGCGTTCTTGTACACCTTGAGGTGGCGGAACATCGCCTTGCCCAGCGGGCCACCGGGGAGCATGCCCCAGATCGCCTTTTCGAGGACGCGTTCAGGGTACTGCGCCAGCTGGTCTTCGTACGAACGCGTCTTCAACCCGCCCGGGTAGCCGGAGTGGGTGTAGTACTTGATCTGCGCGGCCTTGCGGCCCGTGACCCTTACCTGCGACGCGTTGATCACGATGACGAAGTCGCCGTCATCGAGGTGGGGTTCGTAGGTCGGCTTGTGCTTCCCGCGGAGGAGAATCGCCGCTTCCGTCGCGACGCGTCCCAGGGGACGGCCAGCGGCGTCAATGACGTGCCAGTCTTTGTAGATCTGCGAAGCTTTGATTC
>JBDTVB010000134.1:0-5806 GCA_040007415.1 Anaerolineaceae bacterium | reverse complement strand
CGGGGCCGCGGTCGCAACGGCAGGCTGCGATGCTGAGGTCCTGACCACACTCCGAGCAGATGCCAGGACAGTCCGGACGGCAAAGCGGCTGCATCGCTGCAGCCATCTCGCTATATTGACGCACAGCTTCCGTAATGTCGATCGTGTGGTTGAGGGGAATGAGGAAGGCCTCGGCATCTTCCGGTGCCGGCAGATGGGAGCCGGTGGCCACGTCCACCTGCTGGACGTAGTTCTCATCGAAGCTGATGTGGGCGGGATACCCGAAGGGAGAAAGGCAACGGCTGCAGGTATCTTCGAAAACGACATCGGCGTCAATACTCACGAGCACCCCATCCGGGGTGCGAATGAGATCGACCGTGCCTCGATGGACAGGCGGGGAAGGTTCGAGGGTGTAGTGCCGGCTGGAGCCGGGCTGCTCGCGGAGCAAGGTGGCAACGTTGAAGAGCACTGGCGGACCCCCTCGGGGCGGATCTCCACCCAGTATATCCAGAGAAGCCAACGTCTACCCGCGCTCGCGCCATAACGGCAGCGGATCTGTAACGATTGCCGTAGGTCGATGGCAAGGCACTGTACGGCCGTTCGGCCCGTCGCTACTATTTGCGCTTGGGTTAGCCTAGTAATATGAGTCAAGTAAGCGAAATCCAGACACTCCAAGAGATCGACGAACAGGGCGCTATCTACCGCGCGGCCTTGGAAAGCGTCGAGTCCAAGCTTGGCGGCGATGCGGAACTCGATGAAGCCCGGCGCCGGTTGGCGGCCGCCGACCTGGAACTCGCGCCGGTCAAGAAGGACCAGGTGCGGGTCGATGGCCAGCTAAAGATGCTGACCAGCAAGATCGAAGCCGAAGAAAAGCGCCTCTACAGCGGCACAGTAACAAACGCGAAAGAGCTGCAAAATATCCAACACGAAGTCGATTCGCTCAAAGAGCAACGGCTACGGCTGGAGGATCAACTCCTGGACGTCGAACTGCGGCTTGATTCCGCGAGCCAAGAGCAGACGGCTGCCGCCCACGACGTGTCGGCTCGCGAGAAGGCACGGTCTGCGGACGTGGAAGTGTGGAAACGCGAAGTTCGCGCGCTGAACGATTCCATCGCCGGCAGCGACGCGCGTCGGGAGGCGCAGAAGCTCAAAGTGGCCCCACGTTCACTGACGGTTTACGAAGATGTACGTCGTCGCCGTGGGGGGATGGCTGTCGCGCGCGTGCAGGGAAGCACCTGTGGCGCTTGCCGCATCCAGATGCCGGATTCCGTGAGGAAGAAGGTTTTCAACCCGGATGTCCTCGCGCAATGTCCGAACTGCGAGCGAATCCTCTACCTCGGTTGAGCATGCGGAGGCAGCCATGAAAGCGGTCGGCTACTTCGTCGAGGGTGCGAAACGCGCCGGGGCGCGGCGGAGCATCGGCGAGCAGAACCAGGCCTTCCTCGATTTCTGTACGCGGCAGGGCTTCGAAGTTACGGCAACGTTTCTTGATACCGCGGCTCCATCTGACAGCCTTGCTGGAGGAACGCAGCCCGGTTTGCGGCAGATGCTCCAGTTTCTGCAGCGCGATGACCGGGGGTTCGCAGTCGTGGTGGTCGACGCCGTTGGAGCACTGGGCAGCGACCTGGGTCAGGCCGCGATGAAACTTCTGACGATTGAGAATTGCGGCGTCCAGGTGCTTCTGGCAAACAACGGGCACGAAGCAGCGCGTGAAATCGTCAGTACCTGGGCCGACCGCGGCGATGGGACGCCAGTCTCGGAGAAAGTACGCTCGGCGATGCGGCGTAAGGCGGTGCGTGGGGAAGTCCTCGGGCGGCCGCCGTACGGCTATCACGTTGGCCCGCGGCGGAGGCTCGAACTCGTGCCAGAAGAGGCTGTGGTAGTGCGCTACATCTATCGCCTCTACCTGCAAGAAGGAATGGGCATTCGAAAGATCGCCGGGCAGCTGAACGAAGAAAAGGTCTTAACGCGGCGAGGCGGGCGCTGGAGCATGGTCACCGTCCGCGACCTGCTTCGAAACCGAAGCTACCTTGGCACCTACCAGAGGTTTGGAGTCAAAGTCCCGGGAAGCCATCCCGCACTGGTTTCCGCTGACGACTTTCGCACCGTTCAGGAGCGCCTCCAAACGCACCACGGGGAGCAGCGAGAACGCACAGTCACGCCGTTCTTGTTGAGCGGTTTGGCGTTCTGCGGCAAGTGCGGGAACAAGATGATCGGTGTCAGCCGCCGACAAAGGTGGACGACGAAGGCCGGCGAGGAACGCCACGCTGCCTATCGCTACTACCAGTGCGAAAGCCGCACCAACCAGAGCGCTTGCGGCTACAACACGCAGCGCGCCGCAGAGCTTGAAGCGAGATTGAGGGAGATGCTGGGCGATGAAACGCCTGGCGTTACCCGCGTTCGGCGCGCGGGTAACGTAGATTCGTACTTGCTGGATGTCATGGGGCAAGTCGGCAAAGTGGAGTCAAGGATGAAGCGCACTCGCCGTCAACTCGAGGAGTTGGTGGCGGATGCGGCGCACGGACACATCTCAGTGGAGCGGATGCGCTCGCTCGGGGGGGAACTCGCCCGCGAGCAGCAGGGCCTCGAAACCGAGCTCGGGGTTGCGCGCGACCACCTTCACGCGCAGCAATCCGAAGTCGACCGTCGCCGCCACTTACTGGAGGTCCAGAAACGGACCGTTCGCGAATGGGAAGGGCTCGAGTTCGACGCCCTCCAGCGCTTGCTGCGTGAGCTGGTGGACCGGATTGAAGTGGACGACGACGAGTGCAAGCTCTTTCTCCGGCTGTGAAGCTCACGGTCTACGCCGATGGTGCCTCACGGGGGAACCCCGGTCGCGCCGCTATCGGTGCGAGTGTGCGTCGTTCGGATGGGACAGAGCTGGCGACGGTAAGCGAACGGATCGGCATCGGGACGAACAACCAGGCAGAATACCGCGCCGCGATTGCGGGAGTGCGCAAGGCACGGGCATTCGGAGCGACGGGCATCGACCTTCGCATGGACAGTGAACTCGTCGTGCGCCAGCTCAGCGGGCGGTACCGGGTGAGGAACGCCGCGCTTCAGCCGTTGTTCGCAACGCTGGTTGCCGAGCTGGAGGCGGTCGGTCCGTACTCGGTGGGACACGTTCCACGCGCCGACAATAGCCGGGCTGATGCGCTGGCAAACGCGGCGTTGGATGGGAGGGTACCCGAGTGACCGGCGAAACCGTCCCCTCCGAATCAGCCGAATAGCCACCAGAACGGCGCAAGTGATTGTTCCAAACGCTTGACACGGGTGGTATCCTGAAGGCGGAACAGAGATGAATCGGAGGAAACTCGATGATGAATCATAAGCTCCATGTCTGGTACAAGAGGTGGCAGGTTGATCGGTCTGGTTCGCGGTAGAACCACGCACGGAAACCGCCCACGGGCCTTGCCACAGATGAACCAATCACACCGGGGCCACCCTTAGGAGCCACCGGTTCGCTTCCCTAGGAAGCGTGGGCAGAAGGCGCCGCAAGGCGGGTAATTGTAGAACAACACGAGGCCCCGGTTTACACCCGGGGCCTTTCGTTTGCCCGCGGGTTCCCACGGTTTAAGGGGTGTTGAAAGTTCAGCGGGCCTGTAAGCCGGATTCTGTACTTCCCGAGGGAAGCGGCGACCATCTCTCTCGACGCCGCATCGCTGCGACGCTCTAGCAACCAACCCGGGAGTGATAACGGGTCGGGCAACCCTTCTCCCCTATTTGGTCTTGCTCCAGGTGGGGTTTGCCCGGCCGCCACGTTGCCGTGACGCCGGTGCGCTCTTACCGCACCGTTTCACCCTTACCTGCCGAAGCAGGCGGTTTGTTTCTGTTGCACTTTCCGTCGGCTCGCGCCGCCCAGGCGTTACCTGGCACCCTGCCCGATGGAGTCCGGACTTTCCTCTACCGGCTTGCGCCGACAGCGGTCGCCCGGCCCGCTGAACCTATTCAGTATACGGGTTCGAAGCGCGATGAAGTCTGGGTAGGGATTCTTTCCTCTACCGGCTTGCGCCGACAGCGGTCGAATGGCAGCCATCCGGCGGAGGAGATCCTGGCAGAGCTGGAACACGGAGCCGCTAGCCGCTCCGCTAGCTACGGCAGGGCCCGAGAGGCGTTCGATGGCCTTCCAGGCGGACCGCTCGAGTTCGCCAGGGCAGTTGTCCTCCGGAAAAGTTTGGATCGCCGGGATCATGTCCTGGAGCGCCGCGAAGGGCCGAACCTCGGCACCGAATTCGTCGCAGCTTCCGCCGAGCACGGTCCAGCCGTCGGCGGCCGCGCTGCCGGCAATTTCAGCAGCCAACCTGGTCTTCCCGATGCCCGTCTCGCCAGCGACCAACACGATGCTGCCTTCGCCAGTCGCGGCGGAGATGCGGCGAAGCTCGGCGACGCGTTCCAATTCACCGCTTCGACCGATGAACACCGGGCTGGAGACTCGCTGCACCATGGGTGCGAATAATAACGAGAGATCTCCAGATCACAACTCCTCGTCATGGCCTGGTTTCGGCGACCGTGAGATCTGATCCTGAATTCTCTCGCCACGGCGGGGCCGAGCCGTCAACTCGACCCGGCTAGTTTGAGTTCAGCTCTGTGTGGGGAGCGAACGGGCTCCGAACGACCTTTCGATGAACTCGGCACCCTAAGGTACTTTCCTCCGCGGTCTAAGGTAATTGCCCAACGAATCGCGCCCTCCCCACGTGCCAGACTCTCCCGCTCGCTCTCCCCTGCGAGCGCTATCGTTGTCGACCCGCATTCATCTGAGGACTAAGGAGAATCATCAAATGCAGAATTGGATACGGACTTCATTAGGACTATTCGCCGCGGCCACTGTAGCGCTCGCTGTTGTCGTATCACCAGCAAACGCATCCGGAAACACGCAGATCAGCGGCGTCGGAACATTCGACAGTGACGAAACTTGCATGGACACCGACCACCCCAGCGTGTTCACAATGGTTATCACGGGGGACCTGGTGGGCTGTTGGTACACCAACGAGCTTGAGGTCGTCCACGATACCCCGAGTGGGGCGTACGCCGAGGTGGGCACAGAGACGTTCGTCGGGTGTTACCGAGTCACGATGTGCGGAACCTTCAACACGACCTACAGGTTCTCTGGGAAGTTCGTTGACGGCCTCGAGGTCTTTGGGCGCTGTGAGCATCCCCTAGTAAGTGGCACCGGGGACTTCGAAGGCATCACGGGCCGGGTGGACTTCAAGGACAACGTGCAGACCGGCGTGGCCTACTATCGCGGTCACTTCCAGCTGCGGTAGTCGCGCGGGGAGGTGTGATGCGACGGGCGCTCCGGCTGAATCGCCATTCCGGAGCGCCCAGGCCACTCTGGTAGAGGGCGTCAGAAGCGGTGATCAGGCGCGCGGTGTGCCCAAAGGAACGCGTCATCCGGGCCGACAATGAGAGATCACCGCCATCTGGCGGTGATGGTCGGTCAGCTCGTCCATCAGAAGATCGATCTGCTGGACGTGACTCGCATAGGCACGATACGGAGACGAGAAGACAGTCCAAACACTGTCCAAAGCCGGTTCGTCGAGGAGCGCTGCCTCTCGCCCAATGGTGTCTCCGCTTCTATCCGCAACCCGGTTCGCGCCGAGTTGGATGCGCTTCATCACAAGGGTGGTCCGTCGACCGCCAGGATGATCGAGGAAGACTCGGTCGAGAGAGGCGCCTGAATACCCGGGAGCTTCGAGCGGGACCGACTGGGCGGCCGCGACGGCACCGGCCAGGCCCCCGAGCAGTTGGAAGCTGAGCAAATCATCAAGGTCAGCGACGCGCTGGGCAGGCGACGTGTCGCTCCGAAGGACGCGTATTCGACCAGCCA
>JBDTVB010000133.1:0-5833 GCA_040007415.1 Anaerolineaceae bacterium | reverse complement strand
ATAACATCTACCGCTACACGCTCGCCGGCATGGAAGTGTCTGCGCTCCTCGGACGTATGCCCTCGGCCGTTGGCTACCAGCCAACACTTGCCACAGAAATGGGCGATCTGGAAGAGCGGATCACCTCCACTAAGAAGGGTTCGATCACTTCGTTCCAGGCGATCTATGTCCCCGCCGACGACTACACCGACCCTGGCGTGGCAACCACCTTTGGCCACCTTGACTCGGTGGTAGCCCTGGAGCGGTCTCTGGCCGAACAAGCGCTCTTCCCGGCCATGGACCCACTGACCTCGTTCTCCCGCGCACTGGAACCACGCATCGTCGGCCAGGAGCACTACGATGTTGCTCGCGCCGTCCAGGGCGTGCTCCAGCGCTACCGCGACCTGCAGGACATCATCGCCATCCTCGGCATTGATGAACTCTCCGATGACGACAAGTTGACCGTCGCCCGCGCGCGGAAGATCCAGCGGTTCCTTACTCAGCCGATGTTCGTTGCCGAACAGTTTACTGGCGTCACCGGTCAGTACGTTGCCATCAAGGAGACGGTCCGCGGCTTCCAGGAGATCCTTGAAGGCAAGCACGATGGGCTGCCGGAGCAGGCCTTCTACATGGTCGGCAACATCGACATGGCCGTCGAACGCGGCCGCCAGCTGGCAGAGGCCTGAGCCGATGCCCCTGACGGTAGAAGTTGTCACCGCTGAGCGCGTCGTCCGTGTCGAGCAGGGCGTCGATGTACTCGTGGTTCCCGGGAGTGAGGGCCAGTTGGCCATCCTTCCCCACCACGCTGCATTGATGACCACGCTTCACTACGGCGAGCTGATCTTCAAGCGAGGCCAGGCCGAGGAATCGTTCGCCATCACCGGTGGATTCATGGAGGTCCGCAAGGATCGCGTGACAATCCTTGCGGATCAGGCAGAAGCGGTTGAAGAGATCGATGTCGCTCGCGCCGAAGCCGCCCGCGCTCGTGCGGAGGACCGTATCCGCCGGGGCCGCGAACAGAACGCTCGGGACGTCGACATGGCCCGCGCGCAGGCCTCGCTCCAACGCTCGCTCCTCCGCCTCCGAGTTGTCCAACGCCGACGCGGAACCTCCGGCCGCCCACGAGTCTAGGCCCGCTTCGAACGGGAGAGAACGCCCCTCACTGCGGGGCGTTCTTGGCGTTTGTCCCCCAGATTCTCGGCGGTGCGCAGCGGTCCGCGCATCGCGCTCAATAGCCCCAACTCACCCCAGACCGTATCCTTGGGGTTGAGTAATGACTATCCGCTCTCGCGCGCCCAGGTACATCGTCCAGGGTGGCGCCGTTCTCAACGGCGCCGTGCGGATTTCGGGCGCGAAGAATCATGTCTTGGCCGCTATGTGCGCCGCCCTGCTCACCGATGAGGACGTCATCCTCTCGAACGTCCCCGACATCTCGGACGTCGATAGCCTGGGCGAACTGCTCACCAGCCTCGGCGCAGACGTAGAACGTTTGCCCGATGGGTGGATGCGATTGAACGCAGCCAACGTCCATGTCTTTGAAGCGCCCACCGAATTGATGACCGAAAACCGCGCGTCCTTCCAAATCATGGGACCGCTCGTAGCACGTTATGGACTCGCTGCATCGGCGCCTCCCGGTGGCGACGTTATCGGCCAGCGCCCGATCGATGTCCACCTTGGTGGTTTTCAGGCTATGGGAGCCACCGTCAGCCGCGATGGCGAACGCTTTGTCACGCGTGCGCCGGACGGCGGCGGCAGCCTCCGGGGCGCCCGAGTGTTCATGGACTACCCCTCGGTGTCCGGTACCCAAAACGTCATGATGGCCGCAACCCTCGCTCGCGGTCAGACCACGATCATCAATGCCGCTACTGAGCCCGAAGTGCAGGGTCTCGGACTACTCCTCAATGAGATGGGTGCGCGAATCCGAGGCATCGGCAGCCAGATGCTCGAGGTGGAAGGGGTCGAGCGCCTCCATGGAGCCAGCTTCCGGATCATGCCGGATCGCATCGAAGCCGGCACCTTCGCCATCGCCGCTGCCATGACCGGTGGCGACGTCACCATTGAAGGCGCCCCGGCAAGCGTAATGGACGCTCTCTTCACGAAGCTCCGCCAGGCAGGTGCCGAGATAGAGTTGAATGAAGGCACCATGCGGGTCACCCGCCCCGGTGAACTGCGAGCGGTGAACTTCCAGGCGTTGCCCTATCCCGGCCTGGCTACGGACCTCCATGCTCCAATGGCGGCTCTGCTCACTCAAGCGCACGGTGTTTCGATCATTCACGAACGAGTCTTCGACAACCGAATGCTCTACGTTGGCGAACTTCGAAGGATGGGCGCGGAAATCGTCAGTACCGGTTCATCGGCCATCGTGAGCGGGCCGACGCCGTTGAACGGCGCAACCGTTCGCGCGCTCGATGTTCGAGCCGGCGCTGCCGTCCTTCTCGCAGCCCTCGTCGCGCGCGGGCAGACGGTGATCGAGGAGATTTCGCACCTCCAGCGCGGCTACGAACGGCTGGACGAGAAACTGCGGGCGCTCGGCGTCGATGTGGAGCGCACCTAGATGGCCTTTGAATTCCTCTCATCGAAAAAGGCCGGGATCGATCTTGGCACCGCCAATATCCTCGTCTACGTCAAGGGCCAGGGCATTGTGGTCAACGAGCCATCAGTAGTGGCGCGACATAATCGCGACAACGCCATCGTCGCCGTCGGCAACGAAGCGCGGGCGATGCAGGGCCGTACGCCCGGCTCGATCAGCGTCATTCGCCCCATGCGCGATGGCGTCATCGCCGACTACCTGACGACCGAGGCGATGCTGCGTTATTTCATCAGCCTGATCACGGGCCGATTCAACCTCATCCGGCCTGAAGTGATGGTGACGGTGCCGGCCGGCGTCACCAGCGTCGAGCAGCGTGCGGTCCGTGATGCGTCAGAGCAGGCTGGCGGTCGAAAGCCTGCCCACCTTGTCCCGGAACCGCTTGCGGCAGCCATTGGCGCCCGCATCCCGATTGGAACCGCGCGCGGCAACATGGTGGTGAACATCGGCGGTGGCCGCACCGAAGCGGCAGTGATTTCGCTCTATGGCATCGTCGTGAGTGAATCCGTTCGCATGGCCGGTGACCGCATCGATGAAGCTATCACCGCCTACGTTCGCCGCCGGCATAACCTCATTATCGGCGAGCGCACAGCCGAGGAGATTAAGATAGCCATCGGCAGCGCCCTCCCGCTAGACGAAGGACTCGGCACCCAGGTTCGCGGCCGCGATCAGCTGAGCGGCCTCCCCAAGACCATCACCCTCACGAGCATCGAGATCGCCCAGGCTATCCAGGACTGCCTCGGAACAATCGTGCAGACGGTGCGTGCCGTACTCGAAAAGACGCCCCCGGAGCTTGCGGCCGACGTCATTGACCGGGGCATTGTGCTTACGGGCGGTGGCGCACTCCTCCGCCACATGGATGAACTCCTCACCCAGGAAACTGGCGTCCCATGTTACGTGGCCGATAACCCACTTGAGTGCGTCGCGATCGGTGCAGGAATCGCGCTCGACCACCTGGACGTCATCAAGCGCAGCCTGCCGACCGAGGAAGAGAATCTCGTCGGACTCTTCCCGCAACCCGAACGGTAGATTGCACCCCTAGGAACGCGGGCGCGCTGACTTTCGACCGCCATTGATCCACAACAAAGCCTCGCGTTTGGACAGCCCGGACAAACGGCCGGCGTTCTCCACCACGAACGTGCGTACGGCGTCGGCGTCGGTCTTCGAATACTCGCGTAGTGCCCAGCCGATCGCCTTGCGGATGAAGAAGTCCGCCTCGCCGCATCGGAGCAGACAGTAGCCAAAGAGACGCTGCGAGTCTGTTCGGTCCTTAAACCCGAGCTGGTGGAGGATTGCGGACCGGGCCACCCAGAGGTTGTCCGAACCGGCCCACACGTCCATCTCCAGGCTCAATTCGGGGAACGCAGCCACCAGCGGCCCCACGACGCGTGAGGCGAGTTCATCCACCGTGTCCCACCATGATTTCGCGACGACCAGTTTCCGCACGTGCGGCAGGAAGCTGGAATCGCAGACCCGCACGTTCCGCCGCAGCAGTTTCACTGCTGCGTACTGGAACTCGCGTTCCGGCAGCGCCCAGAGCGTCGCACATGCACCGGTGAGCTCGGCTTGCGCGGGTTTCATCAACCCTGCCAGCGCTGAGGTGGTGAGAGCGGCCTGCTGCGGCCCGGCAATTCCCATGAACGGAAACTGGCCGCGCATGTACGCCGACATGTGCGCAGCACGCGCCTGGTCGCGATGAGCCTCGAAGTGGCCAACCAGCCGCGGAACGAACTCATCGAACGCTGCACGGTCAGCCAACTGAGGCACACCGCCACTGGCCAGGTTGTGTTGCCATCGAGCGCGCCTCTACCAGTAGGTTGCCCAGCGGGGTTAGTGGGTCCCCTCGATGACGAGCACGGGCGGCATCCCCTGCATCCCGCGCAGGGTGTTGATCTCCCCTCGGTGACCGTTGAAGTGTCCCAACATGTGGAGCGAAATCGCTTCACCTACCGTTTCCGATCCGGTCCGGGTTGGCATCTCTCGCTCAAGCTCCTCGTCGGTCGCGCTCGCGAGGAGCTGGTCGGTCTTCAGCCAGACTGCGTCCTGGTATTCGCAAAACGCCGCAAGGTCTTTGAGCTGTATCTGCTGGGCTTCGGCGTCAGACTGCCCTGTACCGAACCCTTCGAACGGCACACCAATGCGCTCGGCCCAACGTTCGTCCCAGACCTGCGGTTGCCGTAGGATGCGTGCGCTGACGATCAGGTCCTCCACGCGGGCCGTGTGCCAGAGGCACCACGCGATCGAGTGGCTCCCGTGTTCGGGCACAAAGTGAAGTTGTTCGGCTGTCCCGTTTCGCGCATCCGTCAGCGCCCGGTGGGCGAACGCGAGGCTGCGTTGAATGTAGTTGACCGTGCTCAATAGCTATCCTCGTCAGTTTCGGTTAGGGCGCTCAGGGCGTCCGCTCGGGAAGGTAGCACGTCCACCGAACCGCGAACAGCGGGCCGGGTGGCTCTGCTCAGAGAAAGCGTCAGAGCCACGCACTCAGTGACTATGCCCACGTGCGGGAAAATTGCAGGCCGTGAGTCAGTCGCGTTCGGTATCTACATTCGCTCGATGATAGTGGCGGTTCCCATACCACCACCGGTGCACATCGCGATCAGAGCGGTGGAGAGGTTGCGGCGCTCCAGTTCGTCGAGTGCCGTTTGGATAAGCATGCCGCCAGTGGCGCCGATTGGATGACCAAGTGCGATCGCGCCGCCGTTCACATTTAGGCGCGAGTCATCGATGCCGAACGCGCGTTGGAACTTGAGGACCACGGCCGCAAACGCCTCGTTGACCTCGAAGAGGTCTATGTCATGCTTCGTCATGCCGGCCTTCTTCAGGCAGATTTCCGCGGCCGGCGCCGGTGCCGTAAGCATGATTACGGGTTCGGCGCCGGCGGTCGCCGTCATTCGAATACGACCCCGCGGCTTCAAACCACGAGTCTTGGCGTACTCCGGAGACGCCAACAACAGCGCACTCGCGCCGTCCACCACGCCGGAAGAGTTGCCCGCATGATGCACATGCTCAACCTGCTTGATCTGGGGATAGACGTCCTTGCAGATCTCGTCGTAGGTGCGAGTGTCGTTGGGCGGGTTCATCACGCCGATCTTCGCGAAGGACGGATTGAGCCCAGCGAGACTCTCCATGGTGGTGCCCGGGCGTGGGAACTCGTCGTGGTCCAGCGCCAGCGTGCCGTCGTCGTTGAAGATCGGGACAACGCTGCGGTCGAAGCGATGATCGTCCATGGCAGCTGCGGCCCGCACCTGGCTCTGAACGCCGAGGGCG
>JBDTVB010000132.1:0-5840 GCA_040007415.1 Anaerolineaceae bacterium | reverse complement strand
TGGAATCCGCGGGCCTGCCTGAAGGGCTACACCCTCCACCGCCGCGTTTACGGGCCCTACCGCGCCAAGTACCCCGCCGTTCGCCGAGGTTGGAAGCAGTGGGCGGATGACGGTTTCCCTTCGCTCTCGGACAACCCCTCCTTGCGCACCAAGTATGCCTTCGATGCGCGCGGCGAGGACTCGTGGGTGCGGCTCTCTTGGGACGAGACCAACGACTACGTCGCCAGGGGTCTCGTCGCCATCGCAAAGACGTACAGTGGCGACGAGGGTGAGCGGCGGCTCATCGAGAAGGACGGCTATCCCGTCGAAATGCTTGAACACTGGGGGAAAGCGGGCACGCGCACGATGAAATTCGGCTCGTCGCTGCCCCCGCACGGTGTCGCCGGCAAGTTCGGACCGTTTCGCTTCTCCAACATGCTCGGCCTCTTGGATGCGAAAGTCCGGGGCGTGGGACCCGATACCGCGCTCGGTGGGCGAGGCTGGTCAGAATACACCTGGCGGGGCGACCAGGCACCCGGCTTCCCCTTCGTCCACGGGCTCCAATCCACGGAGACGGATTTCAACGACCTGCGTCACAGCAAACTACTCGTGATGATCGGGAAGAACCTGGTCGAGAACAAGATGGCCGACAGCCATTTCATGAATGAGGTGATGGAGCGCGACGGGAAGATCGTGACCATCACGCCCGAGTACGGCCCACAAGCGACGAAGTCCGATTACTGGATCCCCGTCCGCGCCGGCCTCTCCGATACGGCTCTGCTTCTGGGCGTAGCAAAGGCACTGATCGAGCGCAATCTCTTCGATACGGACTTCGCCAAACGATTCACCGACCTGCCGCTAGTCGTCCGGCTGGACACGCTCAAACGCCTTCGCGCAGATGAGCTCTTCCGCGGATACAGTTCGTCGCTCGACCCGGCTGGCCCGAGCCTGACGCTGCACAATATGACTGCCGAACAGGCCCGGCAGGTGGGGGACCGAGTCGTCTTCGATTCAACCACCAACAGCCTAAAGGCCGTCACCCGTGAGGACGTCGGTGAGCGCATGGTAGCGAGGAAAATCAACCCGCTGCTCGACTACCGCGGCAAGATCACGCTCGTCGATGGGACGGAGGTGGAGGTGGCGACGGTGCTGACAATGTACCGCGAGCACCTCAAGGACTACGACCTCGACACAGTCGTCGATATCACGGGAGCGCCGAAAGACCTGATTGAGCGACTGATAACCGACCTCGCGACGATCAAACCGGCCGCCATCCACATTGGCGAGGGAGTCAACCACTACTTCCACGCCACCCTGCACAACCGTGCCGCATACCTTTTGGCGATGCTCACCGGAAACATTGGCCGCTACGGCACAGGTGTGAGCACGTGGGCAGGCAACTACAAGGGCGCAATATTCCACGCCGCGCCCTGGTACGGCCCCGGCGTTGGCGGCTACATCCACGAAGACCCCTTCAACCCGGTCCTCGATCCTGCCGCTGGGTACACCGCGAAGACGGGCCACGAGTATGCCCACGACGAGGAGACCGCTTACTGGGGCTTTGGCGACCGCCCGCTCATCGTCGATACTCCGCGCGCCGGCCGCAAAGTCTTCACCGGCACGAGCCACATGCCGACGCCCACGAAGGTCTTCTGGTTCAACAACGCGAACCTCATAAATCAGGCGAAGTGGGCATACCACCTGATCAAGAATGTCAACCCGAAGGTGGACCTCATCGTCGACCAGGAGATTGAATGGACAGGCTCAACCGAGTTCGCAGACGTCAGCTTACCCGCCAACTCCTGGCTCGAAACGCAGACCCTCGAAATGGGCGGATCCTGCTCGAACCCCTTCCTCCAGATCTGGAAGGGGGGGATAGCGAAGCTCAATGACACGCGGGATGACATTGAGATTTTCGCGGGTGTCGCCTCCGCGCTCGCCAAAGTCACCGGTGAAAACCGGTTCGCTGATTACTTCAAGTTCTCCAAGACGCCCGAGGTCTACCTTAACCGGGTCTTGGCCGCTTCGTTCACCACGAAGGGCTATACCGTTGGGGACATCATGGCGGGGAAGTACGGGGTCAAGGGTGGAGCCCTCTTCCAGTACCGCTCCTACCCCCGCGTCCCCTTCAAAGAGCAAGTGGAAGACAGCCTGCCGTTCTACACCGACACCGGCCGGATGCACGCCTACGTCGATATCCCCGAGGCCATCGAATATGGCGAGAACATGATCGTCCACCGGGAGGCTGTCGAGGCCACGCGCTACCTCCCGAACGTCATCGTTTCAACCAGTCCTTTTATTCGTCCGAAGGACTACGGCATCCCGCTCGATACCACCGACGCCGACCTTCGGGCCGTCCGCAATATCAAGATGTCCTGGTCACAGGTGAAGGCCACCAGCAATCCGCTCTGGGACCAGGGTTTTCAGTTTTTCTTCCTCACGCCGAAGTCGCGTCACAGTACCCACTCCTCATGGGCAGTCACTGACTGGAACTGGATATGGAATAACAACTTCAGCGATGTCTACCGCGAGGATAAGCGCCTCCCAGGCATCGGCGATGTCCAGATTCATATGAATCCGGAGGACGCCAGGGCGCTCGGCATCAACAACGGCGATTACGTCTGGATCGATGCGAACCCCGCCGACCGCCCCTACATCGGCGCGGACAAGGATGGGTCGTTCCTTGAAGTGGCAAGGCTGATGGGCCGCGCGAATTACAACCCCGGCTACCCGCGCGGCGTAACGATGCTGAAGCACGCCTTCAATATGGCCACGCCCCGCACGGTGATGGCGCAGAAGCAACGTGCCGACGGTCGTGCCCTCGCAGCTGAGACCGGCTACCAGGCGAGCTTCCGTCACGGCAGTCAGCAGAGTGTCACCCGTGGGTGGGCGCCTCCTATGCATCAGACGGACACACTTTTCCACAAGAAGGCTGGCGGCATGGGGTTTGTCTTCGGCTACGACGAAGACAACCACGCCATCAACACAACGCCAAAAGAGACGCTCGTGCGCATCACGAAGGCAGAGGACGGCGGTCTCGGCGGGAAGGGCTCCTGGAAGCCCGCAAGCTCGGGTATGAGCCCGAGCAGCGAGAGCGACTTCATGAAGCGCTACCTCGCTGGGTCGATCGTCAAAGTGAAGGGATTTCGTGATGGTTGAGAAAGAAGTCGAAGATGACGACCCCTTTGAGTTCGTCGCGGTGCGATTCCCCCTCGCCGAGGGTGTCGATGCCGACGCCCTGATGGCGAGGACCTTCATCGAGGAATATGCGCTCATCGGTATGCCTCGCCAGAAAATGCTGCAGCTGTTCCAATCGCAATTCTTCGCGGGCACCAACGCCATCCTCGTATCGCGGGGCGAGGCCTTCGTCCAAGCGATTATCGATGATGTTTACGGCGCGGCCGTACTACAGGAGGCGTGACATGGTAAAGGTATACAACTGGCAGCTCGGACGCGAGATGGAATACCGCTTCGAAAGCGGCCCCGCAAAGCGCCAGTTCGCCGCGGTGTTCAACATCAACCGCTGTATCGCCTGCCAGACCTGCTCGATGGCCTGCAAGTCCACCTGGACATTCTCTCCCGGGCAAGAGTTGATGTGGTGGAACAACGTCGAGACGAAGCCATACGGCGGCTATCCCGCCAACTGGGACGTCAAGGTCCTTGAACTGCAGGAGCAAGCGAACCCTGGCGGCCAAGTCTGGGATCCGACGGTCAAGGACGTTAAGAAGGGTCCCTACGGCACCTTCGAGGGCAAGACCATCTTCGAGACAGCCGATCAGGTCGCCAACGTGGCAACCGGTTACATCCCTCCCGAAGAGGATTGGAAGGCGCCCAACATCCACGAAGACACCAGCATGGCAATCCCTGCCGGCGGTGCCTCGCTCCCCGAACATGGCGGATGGTTCTTCTACCTCCAGCGCATCTGCAACCACTGCACCTACCCGGCCTGCCTGGCCGCCTGCCCTCGCAACGCTATCTACAAACGGGAGGAGGACGGTATCGTCCTCATCGACCAGGAGCGCTGCCGCGGCTATCGCAAGTGCGTGGAGGCCTGTCCATATAAGAAGTCCATGTATCGCCCGAGCACTCGCACCTCCGAGAAGTGCATCGCCTGCTACCCGCGCATCGAAGGCAGTGACCCGCTCACCGAGGGCCTGCCCATGGAAACCCGCTGCATGTCCGCCTGTGTGGGCAAGATCCGCCTCCAGGGGCTCGTGCAGGTCGATGGCAACGGAGAGTGGCTAGCCGACCGGCAGAACCCCTTGTACTACCTCGTTCACGTCGCCAAGGTCGCGCTCCCCCTCTACCCCCAGTTCGGGACGCAGCCAAACGTCTACTACATCCCGCCGCGCTGGGTCCCCCGGCCCTATCTCCGGCAGATGTTCGGGCCCGGCGTGGATGATGCGATCGCCGCTTACACGAACCCGTCCCGGGAGACGCTCGCGGTGCTCCAGCTCTTCCGTTCGACCCAGCGCATCGTCTTTAGTTACCGCATTGAGCAGGGTCCGAAGACGGGCGAGTTCAACATTGCCGGGCAAAAACGCGAGATCTTCAACGACACCATCATCGGTCTCGACAGCACCGGCCATGAAATCGTCCGCGTAACCGTGGACGAGCCAACCGCCGAACGCCCCGGCCAGCTCAACTCCATCTAGGAGCCGAATCGTGCAATCACCAAGTATAGCCATCGAAAGCCCGGTCTTGCAGACTGCAATCCTACGAAGCTACGTCTACGCCTTCCTCTGCCGGGCTCTCGCGTACCCCAGTCCGGAGCACCGGTCGGCACTCGGTGAGGAGATCCTGCCAGCAATGTCCGGGTTTGAGCTCGATGACGAAGTCGTCGCCGCGGTCCGCCAGTCGCGGGCGTTCATCGAAGCTCCGCTCGATGTTTCGCGCGCCGTACACACCAGCGTCTTCACGCTCACGGTCTCGGCTGATTGCCCGGACTATGAGACCGCTTACGACTCGCATGACATATTTCAACAGACTCAGACGATGGCAGATGTTGGTGGTTTCTACCGCGCTCACGGCCTGGAGGTTGGTGGCATTGAGCAGGAGCGTCCGGACCACATCGCCACTGAACTCGAGTTCATGAGCTTCCTCGCCTCAAAGGAGGCGCACGCAATCGAGAACTTCTCCGACGCGGAAGTTGACGTCACGCGAGAATCCCAGGCGCTCTTCCTGCGTGACCACCTCGGCTGCTGGGGCCCGGAGTTCGGACGGCGTGTGGAGGCGCGGGCCGGCTTGGAGGCTCCCTTCTATGCCGCTGCCGGACGAGCACTCAGTAGCTGGCTGGAGGACGAGTGTGAGTTCTTCGATATCGCCCCCACCAGCAAACTGCTGGCCTCGCCACTCCAGTGGCCCGAACCGGACGATGGGGTTTGCGGCTCTGCCGGCGAATGCCCGCTCATTGGCCTGGAACAGATCCAGGTTGAGAGGTGATGAAGTGAACTTCCCAGGACGTAGCCATTGGCGGCCCGCGGTTCTCACGCTCGGCGTGCTAGTCACAGCCGCCCTGCTCCAGTTCGCCGACGCGAACCCCGCTGTTTCCCAGACCCTGTTCGTGACGGCCTATGGGGCGCCCGCAGATCCGGGATTGGATCCCACCAACGCCGCCTGGGACGGTGCACGGGTCGTGCAGGTCCCGCTCAGCGGACAGCTCGGCAGTTACGCGGCTGGCGGTGGGAGCATTGCCACCGTCAACCTCCAGGCGGTCCACTTCAAGGAACACCTCTACGTCCGCGTCAGTTGGGCCGATGTCACGGTGGATGAAAGCACCACGAAGGTTGAGGACTTCTCAGACGCGGTGGCACTGGAATTTCCCGCGCTCTCAGCGAGCACGGTCCCTTCGATCTGCATGG
>JBDTVB010000131.1:0-5841 GCA_040007415.1 Anaerolineaceae bacterium | reverse complement strand
AGTGGAATTCCTGGGCGTAGGTTACCAGGAGCTTCTCCTCGTACTGATCCTGATGCTCGTCGTCGTGGGTCCAGAGCGGCTCCCGGCGATGGCCTATCAGATCGGCAGAGCTGTTCGCACGCTGCAACAGTACGCGCGCGCTGTTCGCAATGAGTTCAGCGATGAAATTGGCTACGTCGAAGAACAGTACAAGACGCTCCGCGGCGAGGTTGATGCGACCCGCCTTTCGCTGCGTGACGAACAGGCGAAGATGAACGCCGAGTTCCGCGATGCCACGGAGCCGCTTCGACTCCCAACACATGGCGACCCGCTTGGCGGGCTTGGACTTGGCACATCGAGCCCCACGTTCGCCGTAGTCGATGGCCAGGCGTCGACGGCCCCGAACACACCCGAAGCCGCGCCGGAGGCCGCAAAAGCGCCTCCGCTGCTCTTCTAGGCCGCCACCATGAGTGCACAGCCAGCCGATCCTGCTCCTCCGCTCGCCGGCGTGTCACCCGGATACCAGGGCGGGCCCGAGATGACGCTGCTGGACCACCTCAAGGAGTTGCGCAACCGAGTCATGATCTGCGCGCTCGCGCTGGTCATCGGCGTGGTCGTCTGCGTCGTGTTCTGGCAGGCGATCCTCGGGTGGCTGTTGGCTCCAGCGCGTGAGCAGATCCCGGACTTTAAGCTTTTCGTCTTTTCGCCCACCGAATCCATCGGCATCCTCTTCAAAATCGGCCTCTACGGCGGGCTGATCCTCGCTTCGCCAGTCTGGATTTATGAACTGCTGGCGTTCATCGTCCCGGGGCTCACGCCGCGGGAGAAGCGGATGATCTTCCCGGGCATGATCGGCGTGGTCTTCTTCCTTATGCTGGGCATGGCGTTTGCCTACTGGATTATCTTGCCCGCCTCGCTCGGCTTCCTCCTGAAGCTCGGTGGCGATAACTTCGAGCAGGCCATTGGCGTCAACCAGTACAGCAGCTTCGCACTACGGATCTTGTTCGGCGTAGGTGTCGCATTCGAACTGCCGATGGTTCTGGCGCTCGCCGCTCGGCTGGGTCTCGTACGCGCTGGGCAACTGCTGCACTTCTGGCGCTACGCGATCATTGTTATCTTTGTAATCGCCGCGGTCATCACTCCAACCCCGGACCCATTCAACCAGTCGCTCGTCGCAGGGCCGCTCCTAATCCTCTACTTTCTGGGCATTCTAATGGCGAAACTCGTGCAGAAGCCGCGGGAGCCGATGGCCGCCAGTGGCCCGTAAGGGCCGAAAGGACGCTGCAACCGCGCTCGTGACCG
Source organism: Anaerolineaceae bacterium (assembly GCA_040007415.1). Classification (GTDB taxonomy): domain Bacteria; phylum Chloroflexota; class Dehalococcoidia; order Tepidiformales; family Tepidiformaceae; genus PNKC01. The sequence goes on along the minus strand of JBDTVB010000131.1, from coordinate 4,560 downwards.
GCACCGGCGGCGGTTTGCTGGGCGGAGTGCTTGGCGGCGGGGGTGGCGCCGTCATGATCCCCCTCATGACCGGCGTGATGAAGATGCGCCAACACGTCGCCCACGGCACGTCGCTCGTCATCATCACGTTCTCCGCACTGGCCGGAGCGATAACGTATTCGCTCCAGGAGCGGGTCGACCCCCGCCTCGTCGTCATCCTCATCGTTGGCTCCGCCGTGGGCGCGTACCTGGGTGCCCGCGCCAGTACCCTGCTGCCCGGTCTACGGTTGCGCCAACTCCTCGGGCTGTTCCTCATCATCGTGGCGCTTCGGCTCTTGCTCATCCACAGCGTGGAACCGCTCTTCAGTGTCGCCGGGAGCCAGGAAGCCCTGATCGGTGCAGCCATCGGACTGATTGGTGGCTTGGCTTCGGGTGCACTCGGCGTCGGCGGCGGTTCGATCTTCGTGCCCGCGCTCGTTTTGCTGCTCGGCGTGGGTCAGCACGAGGCGCAAGGGATCTCCATCTGGGTGATCGTGTTCTCATCCGCAATCGGGGCATTTGTCCATTACCGGCAAGGGACAGTGGACCTCGCCGCTGCCAGGTGGGTTGTGCCCGCTGCGGTGCCGGCGGGTGTTGCCGGTTCGCTGGTGGCTACGTTGCTGAACGCGCGCCAGTTGCAGCTTCTCTTCGCAGTCATTCTTGTGTGCCTCGGTCTACAGATGCTCCTGACCGCCACTCGACGTCTGCGGCAGGGCCCCAAACAGGCGATACTGGCTCCGGAGACGAATCCGGCATGACCACCCCGATAAGCCGCGCCGAAGACCTGTACAGCCGCGTCCGGTCTTGTCTGCGGTGCCCGCTCGCCGACACGCGAACGAACGCAGTGCCGGGCGAAGGCCCGCTGAACGCCGACGTTTTGTTCGTCGGCGAAGCTCCCGGGATGAACGAAGACAAGCAGGGCCGGCCGTTCGTCGGCCAGGCTGGCCAGTTCCTCGAAGAACTGCTTGCAGCGGCCGGGCTAATCCGCCAAGAGGTCTACATCTGCAACGTGCTGAAATGCCGTCCGCCGGCCAACCGGGACCCCGCTCCGGACGAGGTGATCGCCTGCCGCGACTATCTTGACGAGCAGATTGACCTGGTCGACCCGCTGGTCGTGGTCACCCTCGGCCGGTTCTCGATGGCAAAATGGTTCCAAGGGCAGACCATCTCCCGCATCCACGGTACGGTGAACGAGATAGATGGTCGCTTCGTGATCCCGATGTTTCACCCCGCCGCCGCGCTTCACCAGCAAAACCTCCGGCCTACCATCATTACCGACTTTCGCACTGTCCCAGCAGTGCTTGAGCGGGCACGACGGCTCCGTGCGCGCCAACAACTTTTCAGCCACGAATCGGGCCTAACTCCCCTCGGCGGACACCCGTCCGCAGCTCCCGGCGCTGACCACCCGTCAACAACCACACAACAGCAACGGCTGTTCGACTGAAGGAACTCATGGCAGAAACCAACCTACGGATAATCCCCCTCGGCGGCCTTGGCGAAATCGGCCGCAACATGATGCTTTTCGAGTACGGAGATGACATAATTGTTGTCGATGTCGGTTTGATGTTCCCTGAAGAGGAGATGCTTGGCGTTGACCTGGTCATCCCAGATTTCACCTACCTCAGAGAGCACAAGGAGAAGCTGCGCGCCGTCTTCCTCACGCATGGACATGAAGACCATGTCGGCGCACTCCCGTATTTTATGCGGGAATTCAACGCCCCGATCTACTCCGCACGCCTCACTGACGGCTTGATACGCGTGAAGCTCAACGAACATCGTCTCCTGAATAACGCGAAAACCCACGTTGTCCCGACAGGCGAGATCACCAAGGCAGGCGTTTTCGAGGTGGAGTTCTTCTCTGTCGCGCATAGCATCCCCGATGCCTGCGGCTTGATTATCCGTACGCCCCTTGGCCTGTTAGTCCACACAGGCGACTTCAAGCTCGACCACACCCCGGTCATGGATCAGCACACGGACCTGATCCGTCTCGCTCAGGTCGGCGCCGAAGGCTGCCTGCTGTTGATGGCAGACTCCACCTACGCCGAAATGGACGGCTATACCCCCAGCGAGCAGCTCGTCGGCGAGGCGCTCCGCACGATCTTCGTCAACGCTGATGCGCGGGTCATCGTCGCTACCTTTGCATCGCTGATTTCCCGCGTCCAACTGGTGGTGGACGCGGCGGTCTTCACCGGCCGCAAGGTGTTCGTGACCGGCCGCTCCATGATCGACAACGTCGCCATGGCCCGGCAGCTCGGGTACATCAACGCCCCGGACGGGGTAATCATCGGTGTCGAAGAGATGCGCAACACGCCGCCTTCCAAGCTCGCGATCGTCACTACCGGGAGCCAGGGCGAACCCACCAGCGCGCTGACGCGCATGGCGAACGGTGACCACCGCCACATCACCATCGCCAAAGGGGACACTATCGTCCTCTCCTCCAGTCCGGTCCCCGGAAACGAGCAGGCCGTCTATCGAAACATCGACAACCTCTTTCGATTGGGCGCCGACGTGCTCTACAACCGCGTTTCCAACGTGCACGTGCGTGGGCACGCCAGCCGCGAAGAGTTGAAGATCCTCCAGGCCGTTTGCCAGCCGGAGTATTTCGTACCAGTTCATGGTGAGTATCGCCACCTCGTCGTTCACGCGCGCCTGGCCGAATCCGTGGGTGTCCCGAAGGGGAACGCCTTCGTCATGACAGATGGCGACGTGCTGGAAATCGATGATCAATCCGCCTGGCTCGCAGACCGCGTGCCCGCCAGCTACGTCTACGTCGACGGTCTCGGCATCGGCGACGTAGACCAGCACATCCTGCGCGACCGTGCCCACCTATCTACGGACGGTGTCGTGGTCGTGATGGTGCAGGTCGACAAGCAGACCGGCGTCCTCGAACGTCCCGCTGAGATCCTGGCCCGGGGCTTCATTGATTCGGACGACAGCGACGAAGTCCTCGAGAGGGCCAAGAAGGTGGTCGCTGAGGCGTTGAAGGGTGACAAGCACTATGCCGAGTTTAGCGACATCAATACCCGCATCCGGGACGCAGTAAGCAAGTTCCTTTATGATGAGACTCGCAGGCATCCAATGGTGTTGACCGTGACTGTCGAGGTCTAACCATCACCAACCGCCGTGCCCGGCCGCCGCTCGCGGGGAGCGCTGCACGGAAGAGAAGGAGTGTATGCCATGGCGGCACGCACACGAACACGTCCCCGCGCCACTCGCGCACCAAGAACGAATCGCAAGAGACGCAGCCGATTCTCTGCGGCGCCGCTCAAGCGCCCGGAGTTGCTAGCGGTTGGCGCTGGCGCCATATTGGTCGCCGCGTCGCTGCTTCTCTTCGATGTCCCGGAAGTCGCCGCAGATATTCGGGACTCTCTCCTTCGTCAGTTTGGTCTCGGAGTAGCAGTGTTGGCGGGTTGGGCGGCGTTCCTCATCTTCGCCGCTGTTCACAGGAGTCACAACGAACCGAGATGGCTCGCGCGGCGCGCCGCTGGGTTCTTTGCGCTCGGTCTCTTCGCCTGGGGAACACTGGGCCTGAACAGGGCGGAGTGGACACTGGGAGCAGTCGACTTTCAAAAGACGACCCTCGGGGGAGACGTCGGCGGAGCTCTCATCTCCGGATTCCTGGGGAAGTTGGCGTGGCTCAGCCTGCTTGTTGTGGCTATGGCCCTCCTTGCGCCGGGGCCAACGCGCTGGCTCGCCCGAAACGGGCCCCATTGGGTTGAGCTCTCGTGGGAGCGGCGCTACTGGCACCGCGCTGCATCCGGGTTCGGCCGATTCATCGCCTTCGCGTTTAGGCGCCCCTCCCAGGAGGACGGCTCCGAGTTGCTTATCGGCGCGACCGGGTTCGAGAGGATCGAACCCATGGGTCGGCTGGCACTGGAAGACGGCCCGGTCGTCTACCGACCGTCGATTGACCCTGGCTCCCCAAGTTCGCCGGTTGGGGCCGGCGCGGCGGCGCACTTCGGTTCCGCAATCATCGAAGCTCCCCCGGGGCCCGCGCACGAATCGCCCGCCACCAGTCCACCCATGGAGGCCGCCGCCGCCGACTTCGGCGAGCCTCAGCAGCTCGGACTCGCGCTGGATTCCCAGAGCGGCTGGCACCTTCCCGCCCTCGAGATGCTCAACGCGCCCCTTCCGAGCGCCAGCCGCAAGCACGACAACGCGGCCCGGGCGCAAATGATCGTGGACACGCTCGCTAGCTTCGGCGTTGACGCGAGCGTCGTCGAAATCAATGAAGGCCCCACCGTCACGCAGTTCGGCGTTGAGCCCGGCTGGGAGGTTCGCTATAAGGACCTCCAGGTCAAAGATGAGAACGGCCGCGCCATCATTGGCGGTGATAACCGGCCACAGACTGAGAAGATCGAGACTTCGCGAACGCGCGTCCGCGTCAACAGGATCACAGCGCTCCAAAACGACCTCGCGCTCGCCCTGGCTGCCCCCAGTCTCCGGATCGAAGCACCGGTCCCCGGGCGCGCAATCGTTGGGATTGAGGTGCCGAACGACAGCGCGACCGTCGTCACCATGCGCACCGTCATGGAAACCAAG
>JBDTVB010000130.1:0-5854 GCA_040007415.1 Anaerolineaceae bacterium | reverse complement strand
CGAAAGGGCCCGCCCCGGTGAGTCCGGGGCGAAGCGCGTTACCTTTCGAAGTCGTGCAACAAACGTCTGCATCGTGTCCATAGTATCGCCACCAACGCGGCGATTCTGCAACCGCACCACTGTGGCCGCGGTAAATCGCCACGCGCACACAGCGTGAACCAGCCTCAAAATGCGCGCATGTCCCCTGAACTATCCGCGTTGCCTGAACCAGTCTCCGGTCAGGAGCGCCGGTCGATCGTCGAGGTTCTTGAACGCTACGGGCTTACGCTCACCGGCGATCCCACTCCTGTTGCCGAGTCGGTGCTCAACCGTAACTTCGCCCTACCCACGTCTGATGGCCCGCGCTTCGTTCGCTTCCACGCAAAGTCTCGGACGAAGGAACGCCTCGAACTCGAGATCACCGCCTCTGCCTTCGCCGGCTCGCAAGGCATCCCCGTAGTCGCCGCTCTGACCGACTCCAAAGGGCGGCAGTTGCACAGCTTGAGCAACCGGCTGTGGTCCGTCTATCCGTGGGTGGAGGGCAGGCACCTCCAGCGTGGGGCTATCGACGTTTCGGGCGCGACCATGCTCGGAGAACTTCACGGGCGATTGCACGCCGCGCTGCACCCGTTCACCGACCCCCGGCTGCGCAGCGATTCAAACGGCTCCGTCTGGGACGCGTCAAAAAGCCTTGACGACCTTGGGCGCGTGGACGATCTCATTCGCTACAGCCCGTCTCCGGGCAAGGCTCAACTGATCTTGCAGGAAGAGATCCGCGAAATCATGGCTCTCATCGATTCGCCAATTGCCCGGCCCGCAGCGGACTTCGCAGGCGTGGCGCGTGCGGTCTGCCACGGCGACTTTCACGAACGCAACGTGATCCTGGGAGCACCGGGCGAACTGGTTGCGGTGGTTGATTGGGAGGCCGTGGCGCTCCTCCCGCCTGTGTTTGAAGTGCTCCGCGCGACCTCGTTCATGCACCTGCTTGGACCCGGATTGCTGGAGGCGTACATGGGCGGCTATCGCCGCCACGCGCCGCTCCACCAATGCGCCGAGGGCGTCGAGATGTGGTGGCAGAGCCAACTCCACAACACGTGGGTCTACACCGCGCGATTCATCGAAGGGAACCGCGCCGTCGGCCAGTTCTTAGAAGATCACTTCCAGATGATCACGATGTTCAAGGACCCTGCGTTCCGCCACCAGCTTGCAGTCCGCCTGCGAGAATAGTCCCTACTCGTCCCAATGTTGGCGATTAGTTGCCCTGCTGTCGGGCCTGGCGTGAACATCGCTCGACCGCTGGCGCTGCCTCGCTGCCTCACTCGTTTCAGAGCGCGAATCCTCAACCGCGCGCACCACGCGCAAGTCCGATTCACCTGGTTCGATGGTCATCGCAGCCTGCTCCATCGCCTCGCTCAGAGCGTCTGCCACCTGGTGCAGCAACTGCGCCGTTTGTCGACGAACGACGCGGCCGGTGGCGGCATCAACCACCCACTCGCTCCGCTGCTTGGGCGCGGTCGGGCGCTGTTGCGTGGTCATGCCAGGTCTCCTTCGCTTGGTAGCTGCAGTTTCCAACCGCGGAGAGCAAATCGAGAAGGGCCATTGTGCCCAGCGGTCAGCGCCGATCGGCCCTTCTCCGGACGGGTGGGCAGGGGACCAGGAAGGCTCGCGGCCGGGCCCAACGCCGTTGAACCTGGTCACCCCCAGTTCCGGGGCTTCTGATTCTTTCCTGGGCGAATCGTTCGCAGGTGCGGCGATTGTGTGCCGGCTGTCGCCATTCCTGCAGCGGATGAGCCGGGCTACATCTGCTGGGCGCCGCTCAGTGTGCCGCCGCATAATGCGCTGCCAGGAGGTCCGCGCCGAAGTCTCCTTCGGGGTTTCGCCAACATGCGTGGATGTGATTTCCGTCCGGATCCGGGTTGTCGTATTCGATGAGGATGCCAGGCCCCTGGATGCGGTAGTAGTGCGCCGATCCCGGCTTAAGTGACCCGGCCCATGCGAAGTGCAGGTCGCCAAGTGCCGGCGCGACGCGTCCCCATTCCAGCTCTGCGATCGGCTCGGGCATACGGCCCAGGTACCGCTGAATCAGCCGCCCGACGAGGTTACGGTTGCTCATTGCCAACCGTGCGACGGCGATGCCCGCGGGGCGCTCAATCGAGTAGCGGAGTGGCGCCAGTTGGTCCTCGGTGATGGCGTTACCCGCGTTCTGGCGAGCGAAAGCAGCGTCCATCGCGGGATTCGTGGGGAGCTGCATGAGCACCTGAGGCGTGAACGGGGTCGCCCCGTCTTCCACTCGCGGGCGGTTCGATTGGATCATGTCCGAAGGCGCAAGGTCGCTGACGATCGCCGCGCGCTTCTGCTCGAAATCGAGGGAGTTGAGCAGTGCGAAGCCAAGGTCTTGCTCGGGCGCCAACGAGCGTAAGCTGTTTCCCTCGCCCAGCGGCAGGTGCGCCGGGTTGGACCCGAAGAACGAGGGCGTAGGGCGTGCAATCGCGCCATCGACGATGGTGTGGGTGACCGAGACGTGGTGACCGCCAAAGGTCCAACCCCAGGTGCCGCTCTCCGTCGGCTGGCCGAAGATGGCGACGAAGTACATGTTCGGGTCACGCCGCACTGAGCGTCCAGGGCCGGGGTAGCCGGTGTAGTTCGAAGACGGCCAGCGTTCGGAATCCGCCAGCGCCCATTCGAGGCTCATGATCGTGGCCGCCGTGTTGTAGGCGCTCAGGCTGAGTCCTGCGCGCAGCAATCGGCGGCCCAGTTGCTGCTGTGGCGCATCAAGTTCGATCAACGAGATGCCCGGGCGGGCATTGGGCGTGTAGTACCAGCGCTGGCGTTCTTGCGTCTCTTCGAACGGCGACTGTGCCACCTGGCGCTGTTCCGCTGAAAGCGCCTCCAGGAAAGCGTTGGCGGTGTGCGCCATCAGGCCGGCGAGTGCCGAAGTAGGCATGGGGTAGCCTCGGATTCGAGTTAGCCGGAACTATACCCTGCGAACTGCGGCACCATGCGGACTTGTCGCGCGGTTAGATCCCGCCGCTAAAGGTGTCGCAGGAATCCATGTTCCCGCTCTTGTAGCCGGTGTTGAACCACTTCTGGCGCTGGGCGGACGAGCCGTGCGTCCAGGTTTCCGGGTTCACTTTGCCCTGGAATTCCTTCTGGATGCGGTCATCGCCGACCGCTGCCGCCGCGTCCAGCCCATCCGCGATGTCCTGCTCTGAGAGGCTGACGAAGAAGCCGGTGGAAACCGCGTTGTGCGCCCACACGCCCGCCAGGCAGTCCGCCTGGAGTTCCGAGCGAACAGCCTTGCTGGTCGGGCCTTCGCGGTCGTTGCCGATGTTTCCCAAGGTGCCTTCGATGTCCTGGACGTGGTGCCCGTATTCGTGCGCAATGACGTACGCCTCAGCGAATGGTCCACCCTTCGCCCCAAACTTGCTGCGCAGTTCGTCGAAGAACCCCAAGTCGATGTACACCTTCTTGTCGCCCGGACAGTAAAACGGGCCAACCTCGGAACTGGCCGTGCCACAAGCAGTCTGCACCTGGCCGGTGAAGAACGTTGTCTTGATCGGGGTGTAACTCCGTCCGCGCTGCTTGTATTCGCCGGTCCAGTACTTCTGAATGCTGTTGACGAAGGCGACGATTCTGCAGTCTTCGCGCGCTTCGGCATCGGCGCCGGTCTTGCAGTTGTCGCCGATGGCGCTTTCCGCGGGTGCTTCGCCGCCGACGGTTTGGTTCTGCAGACTATCGAGGATGCTTCCTCCGCCGCCGCCAAGCGCTCCCGTCCCGCCCAGGAGGTAGATGACGATCGTCAGGATCACGCCGATGCCACCGCCTCCGATCGCCAGACCCCCGCCGCTCACACGTCGGCGCCCTCGCTGGTCGTCCACCTGGGATGTATCGAGCTTCGCGTCGTCGTTGATATCCATGCGATCAAGGGTAGGTGATCGGCCCGTGTATGGGCAGTCCGAGGCATGTTCATGCTCCTGACACGAGGTACCAGAGGCACTGAAGCACGCTCGTAACACAAATGTTCGTTGACACCCCGGAGGGCCACCCCTAGCATCGATGGAGCACAAACACACGCGGGGGGCCATGCCGAAGTTCATCTTTGTTACCGGTGGCGTGGTCAGTTCTGTTGGCAAGGGAATCACCACCGCCAGCCTCGGCAGAATCCTCAAGTCTCGCGGCATTTCCGTCTCCATCCAGAAGCTGGACCCCTACCTCAACGTCGATCCGGGCACCATGTCGCCCTATCAGCACGGCGAGGTATTTGTCACCAGTGATGGCGCCGAAACCGACCTCGACCTCGGCCATTACGAACGCTTCATTGACCAGGATCTGACCGCCGCGTCTTCCGTCACCAGCGGCCAGGTGTACCTCTCGGTTCTCGAGCGCGAACGCCGTGGAGACTACCTCGGCGGCACGATCCAGCAGGTCCCCCACCTCACAAACGAGATCAAGTCCCGCATCTACAACGTTGCCGCTTCCTCTGGGTGCGACGTGGTGATCTGCGAAGTTGGCGGGACTGTTGGTGACATTGAAGGCGAAACGTTCATCGAAGCGATCCGCCAGATTCGCCACGAACAGCCGCGCGACACCTGTCTCAGCGTTCATGTCACCTTCCTCCCCTGGGTGGGGGCCACCGGCGAGTTGAAGACGAAGCCGACGCAGCACTCGGTGCGCGAACTTCGCTCCAAAGGTATCCAGCCGGACGTCATCCTCACGCGCAGCGACCACCCGGTGCCGCGCGAAATCCTCGAAAAGGTAGCGCTCTTCTGCGACGTTGAGCCGCGCGCCGTGATCCCCATGGAGACCGCGGCGACAATCTATGAAGTGCCGCTCTGGCTGGAAGAGCGCGGGCTCGGCGACTATGCCATCGAGCGCCTCGGCCTCAAGGCCGGCGCGCGCGACATGAGCGAGTGGCGAGACATGGTGCACCGCCTGAAACATCCATCTGGCGTCGTCGAAGTGGCGGTGGTGGGCAAATACGTTGAACTGCACGACGCCTACATGTCCGTGAAAGAGTCGTTGGCGCACGCCGGCATCGCGAATGCCGTTGACGTTGACATCCGCTGGGTCCACGCCGAAACGCTCGAATCACGAGCCGCCGCCGATGTGCTGGCCGGCGTCCACGGCGTCATTGTTCCCGGTGGATTCGGCGAGCGCGGCTGGGAAGGCAAGATCCAGGCAGCCACGTGGGCTCGCGAAAACAACATCCCCTACCTTGGGCTTTGCCTCGGGATGCAGGTGATGGTCACGGAATTCGCGCGCAACGTCTGCGGCATGGACGGGGCAAACACCACCGAGATCGACCCTGAAACGCCTTATCCGGTGATCAGCCTCCTCGAAGAGCAGACCGGTGTGGTGCAAAAGGGCGGCACCATGCGCCTTGGCGGCTACCCCTGCGACCTGATACCTGGATCGCTCGCCGCCGCAGCCTACGGCACCGACCAGGTGACCGAACGTCACCGCCATCGCTGGGAGTTCAACAACCTCTACCGCGCTCCTCTCGAAGCGGCCGGACTGCGGGTTAGCGGCACATCGCCAGATGGTTCGCTGGTCGAAATCTCGGAACTTTCGGGCCACCCATTTATGCTTGGAACGCAGTTCCACCCTGAATTGCGCAGCCGCCCGAATCGGCCGCACCCGCTGTTCCGTGACTTTGTCCGTGCCGCCGTGGCCATGAGTAAGGGCGCATCCGCCCCGGCAGCAGTGGCCGCTGCTCTTTAGCGCCCGGCCAGCTTCGATTCCCGATATCGCCGGACCAACCCGCATGCGCCGTCTCGTGGTCACTGCGCAAGCCCGCCTCGCCGTACAGCGCGCCATCCAGTCCGCGTGCGCTGGCCGTGGCGATCGCCTCCAACAGCCGCCGCCGCGAATCGTG
>JBDTVB010000129.1:0-5899 GCA_040007415.1 Anaerolineaceae bacterium | reverse complement strand
ACCAGGTCCGGTGCTACTGCAAGCACGGAAACCCGGCCAGCAGCAAGTGCGCGCACAGGCCCGCGGCGGAGAAACGCACCGAATCGCACGACCAGAAGATCGTAGCGCCGGGAGTTCAGGGCGAAGAGCATCCGCCGCCGCGCGAGGTGGCGACGCTCCGTGAGCAGCCGCTCCACGCCATCGAGGGCAACCGCCTGTGCCGGCGTAACCTCGGCTCGCCATTCGGACATCCGGTCAATCTGGACATCCAGGTCGCGGACCTCGCCAAGGGCCGCCGCGATCCAGCCGAACTGCGTGCGGAAGGTCGCGATGCGGGGGGGAAGAAACGGCCCGAAGGCGCTCATCGCCGCCCGCAGGCGACGCGTGGCGACGCGCATGTCATGCAGCGCTTCAATGTCCTCGCCGATTCGCGTCCCGCCCTCATTCGCCACAAATGCAACGAACTGCTTGCGCATGACGGCATAGGCAACCTCGCTGACCGTGAGGTTCGCCTCGACCTGAATAGGCCCCACGTCCGCCTCGGGGTTGAGAGGGTGCTGGCCGGTGGCGTTGAGCGCCGCTTCAAACTTCGACGTCCCGGCGGGCAACAGCCCCGCGGTCGCGACCAAGAGATCCACGAAACGCTGGGAGCGGTCGACCGCCGCCGCGTCCACTTCAACCTCAACCCGGGAAAGCCGCGCTGGTTCGGCACCGTCGACGGGAATCGTTGTGTCATCGATTGCGATCTCCCCGAGCAGGCCAGCGGCGTCAGAGAGCATGAACGTCCGGCGGTGCGTCTTCAGGCTGAAGATCGGTCCGAGTTCGCGCTTCCCGGCGATCATCCGCAGAAGATCCCCGCAGATGCCGGGCGCGGCCAGAGGAAGGGCATCGGCAGCCAGCGGCTCGTTCATCTCCCGGCGGCTGCGCATCGAGCCGACAGCAGCAGCCATCCCCTTGATCGTCAGTTCGGACGATTCCCCCTTGTCGCGCACGCGGCAGGTGAAACGCGCACGGTGGATTCGCCAGTCGGGCGTATCGAGATAGGTATCGTCCAGGTCCTTCGTCTTCCCGGGTTCGATGTTGTAGCCGGGCACGGCTGCGGACCGGAGCCAGCGAGCGACGGCGTCGGTATCCGCGACGCTGTACTGCCACTCCACTTCAAGTTGGTCGGCCGGCGAGGGCGTGCTCATGCCTCGAATGATACGCGGAGCGGCGGAAACGGCCCGGCCCAACCCGAGGAGAGAGCGCCGGTTGCGTGACCTCGGGGCGGGCGGCATGCTACGGCTTCCGGCGTTTCGGGTTTGGAAGGCACCAGCAATGACGATGGCACTCGAAGGTATCAAGGTCCTGGACCTCTCCCGGTTAGCGCCGGGGCCGCACTGCTCCATGCTGCTGGCCGACTTTGGGGCCGATGTGACGCTGGTTGAGGCGGTGCCGGGGTCGTCCGCGAAGCTTGGCGGTACCTCAGGCCTGCGCCGAAGCGAAGGCGCGGATCGCGCGGCGGCCTACAACGCCCTCGGCAGGGGCAAGAAGTCGATCGCCCTCAACCTCAAAGACCAGGCCGCCCGTGACATCTTCTACGAGATGGTCTGGGGCGCCGATGTCGTCATTGAGGGCTTCCGGCCGGGCGTGGTGAAGCGGCTCGGCGTGGACTACGAGACGCTGGCCAAGATCAACCCGCGGATCATCTGCTGCTCCGTCTCCGGGTTCGGCCAGACGGGGCCGTACAGCAACCTTGTCGGCCATGACATCAACTACATCTCGATCGGTGGCGCGCTTGGCGTAACCGGCCGTCCCGGCCAGGCTCCGGCTATCCCGGTCAATCTCGTGGCGGACTTTGCGGGAGGCGGTCTGACGGCTGCGTTCGCCATCTGCGTTGCAATCATCGCGCGCGAAAAGACGGGGCGCGGGCAGGATATTGACGTCGGCATGAGCGACGGCGTGCTTTCGCTGATGACCAGCGCGTTCAGCGGTTTCTTCTCGAACAACCAGCCGATTCGCCCCGGGGAGATGCTCCTCAACGGCGCAGCCCCTTTCTACAACACGTACCAGTGCAGCGACGGCCGCTGGTTCTCGATCGGCTCTATCGAAGCGCACTTTTACGCCGCTCTCTGCACTGTGCTCGGGATCGAAGAGTATGCCCAGCGGCAGTTCGACCAGACCGCCTGGCCGGAAATGATCACCAAGCTCCAGAAGATCTTCAAGACCAAGACCGCGGATGAGTGGATGACGATCATGTCCGAACACGACATCTGCGCGACGCCGGTACTTGAGATGGAGAACGTCGTCACGAACGAGCACAACCTGGCGCGCGGGATGGTTGTCGAGCTCGATTCGCCGGTCGGCAAGGTCAGACAGATCGGTGTCGGACCAAAGCTAAGCGACACGCCCGGGATTCCGACCACAACCGCCCCGATTCTCGGCCAACACACGGACGAAGTGCTCAAGACTCTCGGCCGCGACGACGCGCAGATCGCCGCGTTGCGCGAATCGGGCGCAGTGGGCTGAGCAACGGCGCAGGGCCACGGCCAGCTCAGCCCAGTTAAGCGCCACGAGGACGGCGACGGCAAGCAATGAGGGTTCTCCCGCCAGCTGCACCGTGAAAGGAGGAACCGATGGCCGGACGTGATCGCTATCTCGCCACGACGGGTTGGCTCGCAGAACACCTGGACGATCCGAACCTTCGCATCCTCGAGTGCACGGTGTTCCTTCGCCCGAACGCGGACGGGCGACCAGGGTACGTTGCAATCCCCGGACAGGACGAATGGGCCGAAGGTCACATTCCGGGTTCTGTCTATGCGGACCTGCCCGGCGACCTGAGCGACCGCGACCACGCGCTCCGTTTCATGATGCCGCCACCGGAGCAATTCGCGCAGGCGATGGGCAGCTACGGCGTAGGGGACGGCACGTCAGTGGTGCTCTACGACCGCCAGAGCAACATGTGGGCCGCCCGGATCTGGTGGATGCTTCGCACCTTCGGCTTCGACAACGCCAGGGTGCTGGATGGCGGCTGGGCGACGTGGATGGCGGAGGGTCGGCGGGTATCGACCGATGCCAGCTCACCACGACTGGCGACATTCACCGCGATGTCTCGACCAGGGCTGATCGCCAGCAAGGACGACGTATTGGAGGCGATGGAAGCCGGGCAAGCCTGCATCGTGAACGCGCTCAATTCAGCGCAACATCGCGGCGATGTCGCGCCCTACGGGCGGCCGGGACACATCAGCGGGAGCGTGAACGTGCCAGCGATGGGGGCCAACGGTCTCGTGGATCCCGCGACGCAGATCTACCGCTCGACCAGCGAGATCCGCGACCGCTTCCTCGTGACAGGGGCTAAGCAGGGGGAGCGGCTCATTACCTATTGCGGAGGGGGCATCGCCGCGAGCAGTGCGGCCTTCGCCGCCACGATGGCGGGGTTCGAGGACGTAGCGGTGTACGACGCCTCGTTGAGTGAGTGGGCTGCAGATCCTTCTCTGCCGATGGACCTCGGCTAACGACCTCGACTAACGACGTTCCACGCAGCGTTGTCTACGGGCGTGGCGCCGTGGGCTGATCTTCCGCCCCGCTTGTGCCGGCCACGCTCGATCCCTACGATTCGGGCGGCCACGAGCAATGGCCGAAAGGGAATTCTCAACGTGACCCGTACCACCGCCCTCGCCATCCTCACCGCGCTCGGCGCGGTCTTCTACCTCTTTGCGGGAGTCTGGCCGCTGGTCGATTCGCGGTCTTTCTTCGACCAGCTCGCGACGTTTGAGCCATACAACGCCCACTTCTTGCACGACATAGGCGCGTTTCAGCTGGGGATTGGGGCGACGCTGGCAGCAGCGCTCTGGAAACGCCATGACGCGATCTTTGCCGCCCTGGCCGGGGCAGGAATTGGGACGGCTGTGCATAGCGGGACGCACATCGCCGACCACGCCGATGGCGGAAAGGACTCGGATGTCTTTGTGTTTGGCGTCCTCGCGGCGCTCCTTCTCGCGGGCGCAATGTGGCGGCTGATGCCCGAGCGCGAGGCAGCGTAGGGCGTCAGCGCTCGCGATGCAGCGAGTGCGACTCCCAGGTGAAGCGCTGCCGGAAACGGAGCATCGCCCGGAGCAAGGGGCCGCCGAGGATGGCGATCAGAAATGCGTTGCAAAGGCTCCGCGCCAGGTCCCAGCCGAAGCTCGTCACCAGGTAGAAATTCCAGTATCGCCTGAGTGCCTCGGCGACGCCGATTCCAGGCTGGTAGGTGACATCTGGCCCGCCCGTCCAGAAGGGCCAGAACCAGAGATTGGTGATGATGCCGAAGAGCAGCCCCCAGGCGATCCCAAAGGCGACCACGAGCCACACCTCCGCCCGTCCGTGAATGCGAAGGCGACCCGCGAGCCCTTGGAGGCCACCCGCGCTCAGCCCGATCCACGCGGCGGCAAACATCTGGAACGGCAGCCATGGCCCAATTCCGCCCGTCACCAGGGCACTCAGGAAGAACGACAGCGCCCCAAGCAGAAATCCCATGCGCCAACCGAACGAGTAGCCACCGAGGATGACGAGGAGGAAGTAGAGGTTGGCGCCGGCAGGCAGAGTGATCGTGCGGAGCACCGCAGCCATCGCCGAAAGCACGCCCAGCGCGGCGAGCGATTTGCTGTTCAGCCCGCCGCCGGTCAGCTCCGAAACGACGAGCACCATGCACAGGGTCGCGATCGCCGCGAACACCAGCGGGGCATCGGTGTTGTGCTGGAACCAGCGCGAATCGCGCTCCGCAGTACCGGCCGAAATGAACGGGTGCAGATACGCAACCACCCCGAGCAAGTTGAGCGTGATCAGCGAGACATCGCTCATTGATGGCAGGCGCGGCCACGCCGCGTGTCGCCCGGTTGTGCTAAGCGCCATGCGTTCGCCTCCAAACCAGTGCCCCGCCAATGGTAGCGAGCATCACAACTGCGAACGCACTAAACAGCAGCAACCCGCCCTTGCTCCCACCCTCTTCGCCGGTCGAAGCAGCGATCGCCGGCGCGGGCGTTGCCGTCGCTATGCCATGCGCTGTGATCGTCACCGACACCGTCCGAGACGGTTCTGCGGTGCCGGAGATCACCGCCCGAGTCGCAGTTTCGGTGAGCGTCACGAGAGCCGTGGGCACTTGCGCAATCGTGAGGCTCGCCCCGTTCGTCCCCGCTGCTGCGGCAATTGTTGGCGTCGAAGCTGGCGACTGAGTGATCTGGGCGAGCCCCCCTCGGGGCGCGTGCCCACACACCGCTTCGAACGAGAGTGCGGGCGGCGGCGGCGCGCTGCTTGCCCCACCCGGACCCCAGCGCCACGCCTGCATGTCGCCGTCTTTCGATTTGAGAAGGGCGAAGCTCAGGCCGGAGTAAACCCACGCCTGAGCGTACGTTTGGGAGAAGTAAGCCCAGTAGGTGCAGGTGGCGGCGTTGGCGCCAGAACACTTGCAGGTGCAGCTGTCGTAGTCACTTGCGGCGAAGCAGCCCTCGGCGGGGTTGTTGCCGACGGCGCAGACGAGATCGCCCAGCCGAACGACCGGGATGCTGACTTTCTTCAACAGGTCCGCCCCGTTTATCGAATCGCCCTTGAACGGGACGCAGTACGTGTCCACGGCCCCGTTCCCATGCTGGATGACGATCCCTGCCTCACCGTCTGCACGGGCCGCGCCGACCGCCAGCAGGGCGCAAAGACCCACGAAGACGGGCACCAACATCCGGAATGTCCCGCTCACGCCACCACCTCTTCCGGAAGAACTGCGCCGGGAAGCAACCGCGCGGCCTGGGTGGGTGACGGGCCATCGCTCCCGAAGGCGACTCGCATCGGCAGGTCAAAACGGATCGAGCCCTCGTCGAGCGCAATCACGCGAGTCGCATAGCGCGCCGCTGATTCGATGTCGTGCGTCGCGACGATCGCCGCACCGCCGCTGTCGGCGTGCTGTCTCAGG
>JBDTVB010000128.1:0-5918 GCA_040007415.1 Anaerolineaceae bacterium | reverse complement strand
TCAAGGGCTCGGTCACTTAGTGCTGGCCGCCGCCGACATGCAGCGGGCGATGAGCTTCTACACATCAATGCTGGGGATGAAGGTGAGCGACTACGTGAATGGCGCCATCGGATCCCTCGGGTTCCTGCATTGCAACCCGCGCCATCACAGCATCGCGTTCGTCCAGCTCGCAAACCCCCGCAAGCGAATCAACCACTTCATGCTCCAGCGCGACTCGATCAACGACGTGGGCCGCACGTACGACGCGGTGCAGGAGGGGGTGACGCCACTGCTGGTGACCATGGGCCGCCACAGCAACGATGAGATGGTGTCGTTCTACATGGCCAACCCATCCGGATTCGGGGTTGAGTACGGCTGGGGCGCGCGCGAAGTTGATGACTGCAACTGGCAAGTAGAGCAGTACGAATCCGGTAGCCTCTGGGGCCACAAGCCCGTGAGGCGCGGTGACCGAACGCCTCGAACATAGGCCGGGTCAGCCCACTTCGGCCTTGTAACGCCTGATCGCGTCGATGTGGTCCTGCGGGTTTGCCAGCCCTGAGTTCATCGTGCGGACGCAGATGTAGTCGGCGCCCAGGTCTCGCCACGATTGGGCATGGGCGGCCCACTTGTCCTCGCCCGCAGCGAGGCTGACCTGCGCTTCGATGCCGAAGGACGAACGGTCGCGACCGTTCTCCGCGAGGTATCCGTCCAGGCGTGCGAGCGCGGCTTTACCAGCATCGTTTGGTGCGAACTGCGGGATCATGCCATCGCCGATGCGAGCGGCGCGTTTCATTACGCGTTCGTCCGAGCCGCCGAACCAGATCGGGATCTGGCGTCCGGGCAGCGGCTTGATGCTCGCCCGCTCGATGCGATGCCACTGACCGGTGTAATCGACAAGCGGCTCGCTCCAGAGCTTGCGGAGAACCTCCACCTGCTCTTCCTGGCGCTTGCCGCGGTTGTGGAAGTCCTCCCCCAGGGCGTCGTATTCCACGTAGTTCCAACCCGTGCCGATGCCGAGACGCAGCCGCCCGCCGGAGAGAATGTCGACCTCTGCCGCCTGCTTGGCGACCAGAGCAGTCTGGCGCTGCGGAAGGATGATGATGCCCGTCACCAGCCCGAGCGTCTTCGTCACCGCCGCCAGGTAGCCGAAAAGGACGAAAGGCTCGTGAAACGACGTTTCGTGGGTGTAGGGCCCGGTGAGGCGCGGCATGCGGTCCGGGTGCGCCCCGAGCACGTGGTCGTACGCGAGCAGGTGAGAGTAACCGAGCCCCTCAGCCGCCTGGGCGAAATCCCGGATGACGGAGGGATCGTCACCAATTTCGGATTGAGGGAAGACAACACCGATCTGCATGAGGTTCTCCTAACGGTTCGAGGGAGTTGCTGATACCACGCTCACCTAAGTGACGCCGCGCAGCCTTGGATCCGCGGCGTCATCCGCGGTCTGCAGCGCGAAGCGAACAAGGTTTTCGGTGCGTTCGCCGTAGCCTTCGAAACCCTCGCCCACCGTTTCGCCGGCGAGGAAACGAGCGTGGATGCCCTCGGTGATGACCGCCAGCTTGTAGAACGCAAGCACCTGGTAGAACTCAATGTTGCTCACGTCCCGGCCACTGATCTTGCCGTAGTACGCCACAAGTTCCGCGCGCGTGAAGAACCCGGGCACGATGGTCACGGATGACGTGGGCCGGGCGAGGTTGTACGCCGGGTCATCGGCCGGTTCGCCCCAGTACCCGAGCGTATAGCCCAGATCCGAAAGTGGATCGCCCAACGTGCACATCTCCCAGTCGAGCACAGCCACCACGCGACCGGGGTCGTCTGCGGCGAGCATCATGTTCCCGAGCCGGTAGTCGCCGTGCACGATGGTCGGCGGCGGCGAGACGGGGATCGAGTTCTTCAGGCGGCGAATGACTTCCTGGATCTCCGGGATCGGGCGGGTCTCGGAGCGCCCCCACTGTTCGCTCCAGCGGCGCACCTGGCGTTCGAGGTAACCCTCCGGCCGGCCGAAATCACCGAGTCCGACGGCGTTGTAGTCAACGGCATGGAGCTTAACCAGCGTCTCCACCAGGCCGCGGCACATTGCCGCGCGCTCCTCGGGAGTGGTCGCGTAGCCGTCCGGGATGGACTCGGCGATGATCACGCCTTCGCGGTATTCCATCACGTAGAACGGGGCACCGTTCACGCTAGCGTCCTCGCAGAGAGCGATCGTACGAGGGGCCGGCACGTCCGTCGACGCAAGAGCAGTGAGGACGCGGTATTCGCGCGCCATATCGTGGGCCGTTGGCAGCACGTGGCCAAGCGGGGGACGGCGCAGCACCCAGGAGGTTTCGCTCGAGGAAACCTTATAGGTGAGGTTCGACCTGCCCCCGCTGATCAGTGAGATCGTGAGCGGAGAGGCGCCGCCCGGCACGTGCTCGGCGAAGTATTTCGAGACGCCTTGGTAGTTGATGCCCGCGGGCACTGTTGTTTCCATTCCGCGAAGTATACGGAGCGCGCATCGATCCTGCCGCAGCCGTGCCACAATGGGTACCCAATGCCGCCTGAAGGACACGTTTGGATCGTTGGTGCCGGCCCCGGCGACCCCGGGTTGCTAACCGTTGCCGGTGCGCGGGCGCTCGCGAGGGTTGATGTCGTCCTCTATGACGCGCTGGCTGCGCCCTCGCTCCTGGGAGAAGTTCGGCCCGGCGCGGAACTGGTCTACGTTGGTAAACGCTCCGGCCGCCACCAGATGAGCCAGGACGATATCAACGAGACGTTGATCATGTACGCCACGGCTGGGAAGAGCGTTGTGCGCCTCAAGGGAGGCGATCCTTTCGTCTTCGGACGTGGGAGCGAAGAGGCCCTTGCCTGCCGCGCGGCGGGCGTTGCCTTCACGATCGTCCCCGGCATCTCATCAGCACTCGCGGCGCCCGCGTATGCGGGCATCCCGGTGACGCACCGTGGAATCGCCTCCAACTTCCTCGTGATCACCGGTAACGACTCCGGGGCAGGCGGCGAGACGGTGGATTGGACGGCAGCCTCTCGCGCGGACACGCTCATCATCCTGATGGGTGTGTCTTCGTTGGCCCAAAACATGGAGCGACTGATGGACGTAGGCAAGCAGGCCGGCACCCCTGTCGCCTGCATCCGCTGGGGCACCCGCGCAGACCAGCGCGTCCTCCGCGGAACTGTCGGGACGATTGCTACCGTGGCTTACGAGGCGCGCCTGGAATCGCCGGTGGTGACCGTCGTTGGCGCCGTTGCGGCGCTCGCCGATGAACTGGCCTGGTTCAAACCCGGACAGCTGGCGGGGAAACGCATCGTTGTCACGCGCGCCCGCTCCCAGGCCAGCGGCCTTGTGGCGCGGCTCGAAGCGCTGGGCGCATACGTCATCGAGGCGCCCGTCCTTCGCGTCCGCCTCTTGCCCGAGAACATCACGCAAGACGAGCGGGTGTCCTCACGCTGGGATTGGATCGTCTTCACCAGCGAGAACGGCGTGGATGCCTTCTTCGCGGCCCTTGCGCTGGGCGCCCGCGACACCCGCGCGCTCGGCACAACGCAGATCGCAGCAATCGGCGAAGCGACCGCCGCGCGCCTTTCGCAGCACGGCGTTACACCCGACTTTCAGCCGGGCCGGGCGACATCCGAGGTCCTTGGCGATGCTCTCCCGGGGGTCTCCGGTACGCGCATCTTGCTTCCAGTTTCGAACTTGACGGACGATCGCCTCGCGCAATCCCTCCGCAAGCGGGGCGCACACATCGAGCAGGTCGCCGCCTATGAGACACACTTCGAGCCACTGGACGCCGAACGCCGCCGGCAGGTCCTGGCCGCGGACGCAATCACCTTCACCAGCGCCTCAACAGCCCGCAATCTCGCCGAGGCGCTCGGCGGCGCGCCACTCCCGGCGGCCACGAAGCTTGTCTCTATCGGCCCGCAGACCAGCGAGGCAGTACGGGCTGCCTTCGGCCGCCTCGACATCCAATCGGACGAACCGAGCCTCGATTCACTGATCGGGGCCGCTCAGCGAGTGCTCACATGGGAATGATGATCGACCTGCGCGCGGAGGCGGGTCCCGCCCTCATCGTCGGCGGGGGCAAAGTGGCCGCGCGCAAAGCGAAATCGCTGGCTGAGGCTGAGTTCAGGATCGTGGTCATTGCTCCGGCGGTCAGCGATGCGATCCGCGCGCTGCCGTGGGTGACCGTCTTCGAAAGGGAATTTGCAGCCCTGGACCTGCCCGAATTGGCACCCTACTCACTCGTCTTCGCCTGCACTGACTCCCGAGCCATCAACCTTGAGGTGGGCCGGTTGGCTCGCGCGGCCCGCATCCCGGTGGTTGTCGCAGACCGGCAGGCTGAGAGTACGTTCTTCACGCCGGCAACCCTGCGAGATGGCGACCTCGCCGTGGCCGTCTCCACGGGCGGCGCCTCGCCGGGTCTCGCCTCGCGCATCCGCCAGCAGATTGCGGCGGCCATCGGTCCGGGCTGGGCGAGTAGCGTTTACGCCGCGCGCCGCGAACGCGATGCACGCCTGGGGCGGAGATCTGCCCCGAAGGACGACGAATGAGGAGCGCGCTCCTGCTCGTGGGGCATGGCTCCCACCTCAACGCCGAGTCGAGCGCGCCGATCCACGCTCACGCGAAGGTGATCCGGGAGCGCGGACTCTTCGACGAAGTGCGGACCGCGTTCTGGAAGGAGGAGCCTTCGCTCTCGCGCGCTCTCGACGGCTGCTCGGCAGATGACGTGACAGTCGTCCCGGTCTTCATGTCCGCCGGCTACTTCACGAACGAAGTAATCCCAAGAGAGATGGGCCTCAACGGCCGAGTCACCTGCGTGCGCGGCAGAAAGGTTCGTTACACCGCACCCGTGGGTAGTCACCCGGCGCTCGCAACAGTGATCGTCCAGCGCGCCCTCGAGGCTGGGGCAACACCGCGTGATGCCCTCGCCGTCCTCGGACACGGCACCGAGCGGAACCGGAATTCGCAGGCCAACATCTACCAACAAACGGAGACCGTGCGGCGGCTCGGAAGGTTTGCCGAAGTGCTGACGGTATTCATGGATCAAGAGCCCGCGATGAACGAACTTTTCGCCCTCACCTCGGTGCCGAACGTAGTGGTGGTTCCCGTCTTCATCGCCGATGGCTGGCACGCCGCCCAAACCATCCCTGGGGAGCTTGGCGGACTCGGCGGCGACGGGCGCAGACTGCGTTACGCCGCGGCGGTGGGCACCCATCCCAGCATCGCTGAAGTGATCCTCGAACTGGCTGCGGAAGCGGCCGCGTGGTAACAGCTGGCAGCTTCAAGCTCGGGCAGCTAGACGTCGAGTTCGACGGCGAAACGGCCATCGTTCACGGCCCGAGAGGAGGCGCGCCCGTGGTCGAGATCGAATCGAACGAGGAATCGCTCCGCAATTGGGTGCGTCACGACGCAACCGGCCGCTACCGCCCACTCCCCGGCGCGATCAACCTGCGCACCGATTGGCGAGTCCGCTGTAGCACCGCACTACCCTTGTCGGCAGCGCTCGACATCGTCTATCCGCTGGCTATGCTGCACATCGACCAGAACCGGGCGGGAGCATTGGACGTGGTCTCGCTGCAGACCGTCCTCGAACGACAGACCGGCCGCTACGCCAGCGCCGTGACGCTGCCTTCCGAGTCGCGAGCAATCGCCGCTAGTGTGCTCTGCGGGCGATGCATCAAACAACCGGCCTGGCAAGGCGCCACGGTCGAGCGCGTCCAGATCCCGTGTCCGGAACCGTGCAGCGTGATGGTCTCCCTCTGCAGGGACGCGGCCATGTGGGAATCCGCGCTCCCGCCGCCGGCCCCTGTCGATCCGGCACTCCCCTGGGCGGCATTCGAGTCGCCGGGCAATGAGGTACGAGAACAGTACCTGGGCGCGCGGTTCGCAGGCAGCAATCGGGTAGGCTTGAATCATGGATAACGCTTCACTCCGCGATGCTGCGCGAGTGCTC
>JBDTVB010000127.1:0-5930 GCA_040007415.1 Anaerolineaceae bacterium | reverse complement strand
GAAGAGGGCCGGAAGTTGCTCCTCGAAAGAAGGCCCCTTGAGACCGAAGAGTTGCCGATGGCGATCCGGGAAACCACCTTCCGGACGTTTGGGCAAGAACTTTCCCCGGAGGAGGTGGTGCGCCGCATCATCCGTGACGTCCGCGAAGACGGCGACAACGGGGTGCAGTTCTACAATTCGCGGTTGGATGGCGGGCACTCCGACTCGCTGTGCGTGACGCAGGAGGAGACCCGGGCGGCGTACAACGAGGTAAGTCCGGAGCTCGTCGAAGCGCTGAAGTTTGCCGGAGACCGGGTACGGAGATACCACGAACAGCAGTTGCGGGGCGCCTCATTCGATTTCAACCAGAACGGATTGGGGCAGATGACCCGGCCGATCCAGCGGATTGGAGTGTATGTTCCCGGGACGGTGGCGCCGTTGCCAAGCACCGTGCTCATGTGCGCAATCCCCGCACGCGTGGCGGGCTGTGACGAAGTATACATAACGAGTCCGGTGTTGCCCGACGGAACGGTGCCCGCATCGAAGCTCGTCGCCGCAGATATTGCCGGGGTTGACGGAGTGTTCAAGGCGGGCGGGGCGCAGGGCATCGCGGCGTTTGCATACGGAACTGAGACGATTCCAAAAGTGGACAAGATCTGCGGGCCCGGCGGGCTCTTTGTGACCATCGCGAAGAAGCAGGTGTTCGGTGACGTGGGAATCGATTCGATCTACGGGCCTACCGAGACAGTAGTGA
Organism: Anaerolineaceae bacterium; assembly: GCA_040007415.1. Taxonomy (GTDB): domain Bacteria; phylum Chloroflexota; class Dehalococcoidia; order Tepidiformales; family Tepidiformaceae; genus PNKC01. The sequence continues at coordinate 5,197 of JBDTVB010000127.1, read as the reverse complement.
TCGCCGACGAAAGCGCGGACCCTGAGATGGTGGCGTCTGACCTTCTCGCCCAGGCGGAACATGATCCACTCGCCAGCCCGATCCTGTTGACCCCTTCGCACTACCTGGCGGAGGAGGTCTCGAAGGCGATCGACCGCCAAATAAAGGACATGGAGCGTGCCAAGATTGCGCGGGCGGCCCTCGACAATCGCGGAGGCTGCATCCTGGTGAACGACATCGACCATGCGATTGAGCTTGCCAACGACTACGCCCCGGAGCACCTCTGCCTGATGATTGAGAATCCGATGGCATACGCAGGCAAGGTCCGCAACGCTGGGGGACTCTTCCTCGGTGAATCTTCGCCCGAGGCCATTGGCGACTACACGGCGGGGCCGAGCCACACCATGCCGACCGGGGGGAGCGCGCGCTGGAGTTCGCCGTTGAGCGTGAGCGACTTTCTGAAGATCACCAGTGTGGTCAATATTCCGGCGGAACTCACCGAGGAGCTGGCGCGGGCCGCGAGTGTCATCGCTCGCGCCGAGGGTTTGACGGGTCATGCGCACGCCGTCGAGCGGCGGATCCAGGGCCGATAACGATGGACGCCCGCCGCTACTTTCGCTCTGACTTCGATGAGCTCGAAGCGTACACACCGGTGCAGCCGCTCGAAGTGCTTGCGGCGGAGATCGGCTTGCCTGTCGGGCAACTGGTGAAGCTGGACGCCAACGAAAACCTTTACGGTCCCCACCCGGCAGTACTGGAAGCGGCTCGTTCGGCTGACTTGCACATCTACCCTGATCCGGGACAGGTCGCACTGCGCAGGGCCATAGCCGAATACGTGGGCGTTGGCCCTGGACAGATTGTGGCCGGCGCCGGAGCCGATGACCTGATCGATATCATCCTGCGCCTTGTCAGGCCGACCGTGGCAGTGACCGCCGCGCCGACGTTCGGGATGTACAGCTTCCTCGCGAAGATAAACGGGACGCGCTTTGTCGAAGTGTCGCGCGGCCCGGCGTTCGAGGTTGACCTCGCCGCGATTGGGCGCACAGTCGACCGTGGTGCGCGGCTGATCTTCCTGACCTCACCGAACAATCCGACAGGGAACTGTCTCTCGTTGACTGATGTCCAGGCGCTTTGCGAAATGGACGCGCTGGTGATTGTCGATGAGGCGTACGTGGAATTCGGCGGCACATCGGTCGTTCCGGAGATCGCGCGCTTCCCGAACCTGGTCGTCCTGCGAACGTTCAGTAAATGGGCCGGCCTTGCGGGCTTGCGAGTGGGTTACGCGGTCAGCGAGCCGGGGATCGCGTCCGCGATGATGACGATCAAGCAGCCGTACAACGTGAATGTCGCAGGCGATCTCGCAGCGCGGGCAGCGCTTCTGCACCGGGGTGAAATACTTGAAACGGTGAGTTGCATCGTCGCTGAGCGGGAACGTATGGCGAGGGAAGTTGGGAACCTTGGCTGGTTGACGCCGTTGCCGTCGCAATCGAATTTTGTGCTGTTTGCCGTGGATGCAGCACACTCGGCGGCGAAGACACGAGCGGAATTGCGGGCGCGCGGGGTGCTCATTCGTTACTACAATCGGCCGGATCTGGCGAACTATGTTCGAATTAGCGCAGGGCGGCCACAAGACACTGATCGACTGCTAACGGCCCTCCGGGACGTTGAGCCCGCCACCAGGGAGGACCAATGAACCCGAGGATCGCTAAGGTTGTGCGGAAGACCGCCGAAACGAACATCGAAGTCACACTCAATCTCGATGGTTCAGGGAAGTTTGTTACTGAGACCGGCATCGGTTTTTTGGACCACATGCTCAGCCACATCGCGAAGCATGGCGTCTTCGACCTTGAAGTGCGCGGGACCGGGGACTTGCACATCGACCAGCACCATACGGTTGAGGATTGTGGGATAGCGCTTGGCGAGGCGTTTGCGCAGGCACTTGGCACCAAAGCGGGGCTGGTACGTTCTGGTTCGGCGTACATGCCGTTGGACGAAGCCCTGGCGTTCGCGGCAGTAGATCTGAGCGGCCGCCCCTACGCCGCACTGGATCTGAAGCTTCTTGGCCGTGAGGTCGGCGGCATGCCACCGGACCTATTCGACCACTTTCTCGAGTCGTTCGCATTCGCGATGAAGATGAACCTGCACGTGAAAACGCTTGCGGGCGTTAACGATCACCACAAGGTGGAGGCGTGTTTCAAGGCGATGGCTCGCGCGCTGGACGCTGCCGCGCAGGTCGATCCCCGGCGCGGCGGCGATGTGCCAAGCACCAAGGGCACGATTTAGCAACGCAATTGACAGCGGCCGATGGCCCCTAGAGGATTCGCCCAGTGGAACCCGATCTCTCTCCCTATCTCTCCGAGCGGCTGAACTCAGATAGCCCGGTCGTTGTCGCGAACCTGGCCCGCATCCCTGGTGGAGCGTCTCGCGAGACATGGATGTTCGACGCGACGTGGAGCAAGGACGGGGAGGTGCAGAGCGCGCCTTTCGTATTGCGCAAGGACCCCCCCGCGAGCCTCGTCGAGTCGGATCGAGCGGTCGAATACGCGTTCTACAGCGCCTTTCGGGGGACCGAAGTACCTGTTCCCGGGATGCGTTGGCTGGAGTCGGATCCGAAGTACCTCGGAGCGCCGTTCTTCATCATGGACCGCATTACGGTGGGCGAGACGAACGTGCGGAATATCAGTGAACCCCACTACGCAGACGCCAAAGCAATGATCGGCCAAAGGATGTTCGAAGTGCTGGGAGCGATTCACAGGTTCAATTGGCGAGAGAGCGCGATCGCCAAGGTGGTAGAAGCGCCTAAGCCCGAAGCCGCGTGGTCGGAGCAGGTCAGTTATTGGGAGGAGATGATCGGGCGGAACGAGATCAGTCCGCAACCGATCGCGCGCGCCGGCATTCGCTGGTTGCGCCGTAACCCCCCTCCGCCGGCGGAGCGGGTCAGTGTGGTCCACGGCGACTACCGCGTGGGCAACTTTCTCTACTCTCAGGAGGGCATTCACGGGGTGCTGGACTGGGAGATGGCGCATCTCGGCGACCCGATCGAAGATTTCGCCTGGGCTGTCCACGAAATCTGGGATCGTGCTCTGATCCCCCGCGATGAGTGCATTCAGGCGTACGAACGCGCCAGCGGACTCCAGGTGGATGCGGATTCGCTTCACTGGTGGGATGTTTTCAGTGGAGTGAAGGCGCAGGGCATCTGGCTCACCGGAGCGAAGTCGTTCAATGATGGCCGCAGTTCGGAACTGATCCTGGCGTACGCGGCATATGCGTTAATCAACGGCACCGATGAGGCGATCCTTCGGTCGTTGGGGAGGGGTGCATGAAGCCAGAACCACAGCGGGTGCTCTTCGCGATTGCTGGCGCCCTGGGGGCGCTTACACCCGACGTCGGCAGTGCGTTCGGACAGCAGACGACCGGGCTTTCGGCAGCGCTCTCTATGGTCCTGGCCCAGGAGTGGGACCGGGCCGCCTCCCGGTTGGTTGAGGAGAACGTGGCAGTTACGGGACTGCTGGAACGTGCCCGCATCGTGGTCGGTGACGACACCCTGCACGAGAAGATCAATGAATTGGTCAACCACATCCCGGCGACCGACCTGCGTGTTTCGGCGCTTCAATTGGAGAACGACCAACTTCGGCGGTTGTTGATCGAGGTCCATGCGGAAGTAGATGGAGCGGAGGGCACAGAGAAGGATCTGCTGAACCGGCTCATTTGGGATGAGTTGAGGGAGTCGACCCGGCGAAGGCACCTGGCGGCAGTTCGTTGAGGGACGCTTTGAAGCAGGCGCTGGCGGCGTACAGCCCCCAGGGAATCGCCGCTGACCCCGGTGTGGCCAGCGCGGGGGTCTTGTTGCTGCTGCATGCCCATCCGGCTGGACCGAACGTCGTGTTTCAGAAGCGCACGGAGAGCGTTCGTGACCACAAGGGCCAGATCAGCTTCCCCGGCGGCGGTACTGATCCGGAGGACGCGGATGCCCTGGCGACGGCGCTTCGGGAGACCCATGAGGAGATTGGTGTTCTGCCAGCGCACATTGAAGTGCTCGGGCAGCTCGATGAGATGGTTACCGTCTCGAATTTCCGCGTGACGCCGTACGTGGGCTGGCTGGGGCGTTATCCGTACGAGTGGCGGTTCAGCGACGCAGAGGTGGCGTACTTGCTGGAGGTGCCGCTCGCGCATCTGCTTGAACCGTCAACGCTGGTGCCGGATCGGCGGGTGATCAACGGACGTGAATATGTGTTCTCCTCCTACCAGTGGCAGGACGATTTGATCTGGGGCGCGACGGCGCGGATGCTCACGAACTTCCTCGATATCTGCGCTGGCGTGCCCGGAATGCCTGGTGTCGCCAGCCGTCCCGGCGGGTAGCAATGGATGTGGTGGTGCATTCTGGTGACCCGCTCTTCGTGGCAGCGGCTGTAGCCATCGTCGGCGCGATGGGGCACCACGCCCTGCGTGACGGGACCTTGGTCCCCACTGGGATGGCCGTGTGCGATATCGCGACGATCGAGTCTTCAGCGGTGCTCGAGGGATTGGACCCCCTGCGAACTGCGCTCTTTGTGGGCTCTCGAGGTCAAGCCGCGTTGCCGGAGTTGGGCAGGTTTGTTCACGTTCACGCCCGCACGGCCCTGGCTGTGCAGTTGCCCAGGATTTTGGGACTGTTGGCAGAGTCCTCCACTGTTTGGTGAGGCTGCGCACGGGTAGGATGGGTCGGCAGGCCCGATGGAGTATCGATGACTGAATCTCGCACCCTTGCTTCCCTGTTGACGGAGTTGTCTGGTGCAGAGCTCGTTCGAGGCGAGGCAGGAACGGTAGTCTCGGCCGTTGAGCATGACTCGCGACTTGCCGGCTCTGGGTCGCTCTTCGTAGCGGTGCCCGGCTTCACGGTGGACGGGCATGCGTTTCTTTCCCAGGTGGCGGCTGCCGGGGCTTCAGCGGTGATCGCGCAGCGAGACCATGCCGCGGCATGGAAGGACCTGCCCGCAGGCACGGCGATCGTGGCGGTGGATAACACCCGGGTGGCGCTGGCAGCTGCGGCGGCCTGGTTCCACGGCCATCCTGGCCGGGAACTCGTTGTGGTGGGCGTCACCGGAACGGACGGCAAGACCACCACTTCGCACATCCTGACTTCGGTCCTCGAGGCTTCCGGTGCGCGGGTGGGGCGGCTTGGAACTGTTGACACGTACATGCCCGGAGAATCGGGGCATGTGGCGGAGAGAATGACCAC
>JBDTVB010000126.1:0-5930 GCA_040007415.1 Anaerolineaceae bacterium | reverse complement strand
AGTGCGCGCGCGGCTGCTGGCGGCACGATGTCATCGTAGGTGGCTGCAATGCAGAACAGGGGCGCCGTGATGTCCCCAAGGCTCACCTTCTCGCCGCAGACGCGAAAGTCGCCGTTGACCAGCTCGTTCCCCTGGTAGAAATGCCGCACCCACTGGCGGAAGAACTGCTTGGGCAGCGGCACCCACTCGTTCGACCAGCGGTTCATCGCGCGGTAGCCCGTCAGCCACTGCTCGTCCCCGGCCTTCTCCATCAAGGTCTGCATCTGCTGCGTGTCACCCATCGGGTTCATCATCTTGAAACCGGAGCGGATGAACTCCGCCGGCATCAGGTCGAACGTCTCCACGATCGAGTCAATGTCGAACCCTTCGTTTTCCATGACAGGCGTGAACTCGCCGACGCTGAAGTCGATCGGCCCGACCATCGCCAGCACGTTGCGCACCGGCAGCGTGGGGTCCGCCGCGAGAGCCGCTGTGAGCATCGGCACGCCCATGCAGTAGCCGAATGCCGTGACTGCCTCCGCCCCTGAATGCGCGACCGCCTGCCGAATGAACGCTGGGATCATGTCGGAAATGACATCGTCCATGCCCATGTCGCGGTCTTCAGGGCCGAACACTCCCCAATCGCAGAGGTAGAACGAGATCCCCTCTTCGTACAGAAACTCCGCGAACGATTCGCCCGGACGGAGGTCGAAGATGTACGGCCGGCTGATGCCGAGGTACGGAAACAGCACGAGCGGCGTCGCAAACCGGCCGCCGTCCTTTGGCGGGTAGTAGAACAGCCGCGCCTTCCCGCGGTACCCGACCGCAATCCGCCGCGATTGGGCGACCGCCGCCGGCGGGCCCATGGTCGCCGTCCGCAGGCCGTTCGCCAGCCTCAGGATCGCCTGGTCGCTCTCCGGATCTGTCGTCGTCGCTTTAGTCATGCCACACCCTCATTCGCCGTTCGCGCCGCGTCTCGCGAGCAATGAGGGAGTTTAGCACCGGGCGGCAGCCCGTCGCTCAAGACCTCAGTTCAGATCAGCGCACTCGGAACGGCTGGAGAACACCTTTTCGAGCTCCGGGGCACTGAACTTATCGAGCTGGTCGAACGCCGAACTCACGGCATCGAACGACGACGAGATCTTCTCTTCGAAGCCCTCGATATCGGTGGCGACTGAGTTGAATGTGCTGGCGTTGATCTTTTCGGCGTCCGCCACCGCGCCATCGAAGATCTTTACGAGGTCCGTGCCTGCCTGCGTGAACACCTTGTGGATAGCAGCGCCGTCCTTCACGTCAGGCGCCTTCAGCCCGTCGATTTCTTTCTTCAGGTTCTTCGTTTCTGTTTGGCCGGTCTTGAGGAAGTCCACAAGTTTTTGCTTGAGGTCCTTGGGGCTGTCTTTGCTCGCGTCGAACTTGCCCAGGCTTGCCTGCAGCTTGTTGTTCGCATTGTCGATGTCCTTCACCCATCCGGAGAAGGATGTGCAGATTCCGGCAACCCACTTCTCGTTCACGGTCTTCGGTGGTGCGGAGGTGGGCACTGCTCCACCCGAAGGCTGGCCGCCTGTGCCCGGGTCGTTCGCGAAGTAGAGGCTGGCGCACTCTGAGTCGGCGACAATCCCGTCGATGACCTCCTGCGCGTCGCCCTGCTTCTGAGCCACTGCCTCAAGCTTCGGCTTGAAGTGGATCTCCGAGGTTTCCGTGAAGATCTTTTCTATCTGTGCGCTGACATCACCCTTCGTATCGACTGCCGCCACCTTCTTCTTGAGGTCGGCCGCGCGTTGGTCATTCTCCTTGAACTGGCCCTGAAACGCCTTAACGATGTCGTCGCCGCTCTTCAGGTCGGGCTTTCCCACCTTGTCGAACTCGCTTCGCAAGGTCTTGCTCGCCTTTTCCGTCTCATCCAGCGCCGTCTCGAACGCCTTCTTCGCTGCGGGCCCGTCCTTGAAGTCGACCTTCGCGAGCTTCTCACCCTGGGCATTCGAGACCTTCTGGAAGCTGGCTGCGGCGTCGCAGATGGCGGTCACCCATTTGTCCGCAGGGACGGTCTTCGAATCCCCTCCGCATGCACTGCTGATCAGAGCGATGATCAGCAGTGAAGCCGCGGCCAAGCCCAGCGTTGACGGTGCGCGAAGTTTTCCAGAAGGCATGTCAGTCTCCAGATCAAATTGAGCGAGTTCGGTGCAGTCTTGGGGCTTCTGGTGACACGGGCAACCGCATCCTCCCGGCGAGGGCCGTGATGCCGCCTGTTGAATCGCCTTGCCGGAAATCCCGCTACAGTATTCTCCATCGAATGAAGATCAACGCCGCCGAAGCCATTCCAACCGTCGAATTCGCTTGCCGCCGAACGTGGCAGCAGCCATGACCACGGCGCGAATAGACGCATGGCGGTTGGAGATCGACGCCCTCGATGAGCAACTGCTGCTGCTCATCAACAAGCGCGCCCACTGCGCTATTGAGATCGGGCTCGTGAAGCGCCAGTTGGGCGTCGCCATCGATGTTCCCGAACGCGAAGCCCAGATCATCGCCCGGATGATCGAGCTGAACGAAGGCCCGCTCGACGCCGATGCCGTTCAGCGATTCTTCGGAGCCGCTATCGCTGAGAGCCGCCTGGCCGAGCGCGCAATGCTCGAAGGCTAGGCATCAAGGGCGGCGCGCGGATTCTTAGGGTGCGCCTCTACTACTCGCTGCCCACCTGGGCACTCATCATGGATTCGGTTGATGGGGTCGGGCTGGCGCTGGCCAACAGGCGTTCCTTTGTTGGCCTCGCAAACAGGATCGCCGCGGCAGCCGCGTAGGTGAGGAGCGCCGTCACCGTGAACGGCACGCCGTAGCCGCCGGTTTGGTCGTGCAGGTACCCCACGCCTATCGGCCCCAGTCCGCTCCCGACCTGCCCCGCCAGGCTGATCAGTCCGAAGATCGAACCGAACGAAACCATCCCGAAGAGTTCCCCTACGAGCAGCGACTGCATCATGTAGATGTTCCCGATGGTGAGCCCGAAGACCAGCGTCAACACCCATGTAGCGGCGATGTTCTCCGTGTGGATGATCAATAAGATAGCCGTGCCCTGAACGATAAACAGGATGACCGTGAGCAGCCGCTTCTCCACGCCATCCGCGAAGACGCCCACCAGTAGCCTGGCGATAATGCTCCCTAACGCCGTCACGCTGAGCGTGAAGGCCGCCTCATTCCGCGATCCGAGCCGCTCTTCGAGGAACGAGACCTGGTGGATGATGTACCCGGTCTGCGCAACGAGGGCCAAGAGGAAAGCGAAGAAGATCCCCCAGAAGCCGAGCGTGCGCAGCGCCTCGCCCCGGGTCCAGGTGCGGTTCTGGCTTGCGAGCGTCGTTCGCCGAGCTGCCACAGCGATCGTGCCCTCGGGGTCGCCGTCTGGCCTCATCCCCATGTGCCCGGGCTCCCAGGCGATCACCAGCAGAATGACTGGCATCGCCACCACAATCACGAGCGCACCCAGCAGCGGCGTCGCCAGTTCCAGCCCGCCGGCCGTGATCAGCCGCGCCGCTACCGGCGCAAGCACTACGCCACCGAGCGACACCCCTGTCGATGAAATGCTCATCGCCAGCGCCCGCTTGCGAATGAACCAGCGCGTCATGATCGCGTTCACCGCGATAGCGCTCGACATCCCGTAGGCGACGGCGAACACGAAGTAAACAAAGTAGAGCTGCCACAATTGATCGACAAGGCCAATGAATGCCGCGCTGATCCCGTTCACGATTGTCCCAACCACCATGAACATGACCGGGCCGCGGCGGTCTAGCTGCGGCCCGATGATCGCCGCCGTAAGGCCAGCAATGCAGAAGTAGATCGTCGGCGCCCAGCTGACCTGCGTTGTAGACCAGCCGTGTTCTTCCTTCAGTGGCTTCAAGAAGATCGGCAGGCCGTAGTAGCCCACGCCCACGCCCACGAACATCAGAAGTGCGCAGGCCACCGCCACGTACCAGCCGTAGAAGACGCTCTTTGGCAGAAGCCGGTAGGCAATCGGGTACTTCAGTGTCACTGGGGTAGCAGTCATTCGCGCCAGTCTAACTGATGAGCTTTGGGCTGGTTGTAGGGCCACGGCGGAGCGTGAAGGCGTATAATTCGCTAATGAGCATCCAAACGACATCGTGGGAGCGGGGCACCAAACGCAAAATGGGACATGTGTATGCGAACGTCGTTATTCGCAATGCTCTGGATGAGGGCAAAGCAGCAGAAGGCGAGCTAGCTCCGGAGCGGGTGCCCACTGTCGTGTTGAACGACGTTCTGGTGGACACGGGTGCGACCATGTTGGCGCTTCCGGCGCCATTGAGGTTTTAGAGGACAATGGAGTTCTCCAGTTGGAAAACCTACTGCGCCATGATGGTCGGAGTGGGAGTTGTGGTGATCGCGGCCGTTATGATCTTCATAGTCGCAAGTCCCGATTCGGGAGCGGCTCAACCAGCCTCACCGGTTCTCGTATCCCGCACAGCGATCGACACCCGGGGGGAGCAACCAACGCCCGCAAGCTACGTTCGAGTGGTTCCCACCACAGCGCCAACCAGTTTTCCGCAGCCCGTTAGTATGGAGCAGCCACGCGTCACGTACTTCATTCCGCCCGATGCAGACCAAAGCGTAAAAGATGCCCTCGGTGACGGCATCGTCAGCTTCGAAGAGTATACCCGGGCTGTCAACAACACGATGTCGTGTCTTGACGAGAAGGGTGCCCAGCACACGAAGCCCGTCTACGACGAGGAGCGCGGGCAATATGTTTACGGTGTGACAAGTCCGGCAGGACCTGGAGGCGTCTCGACTTTAGACGACTGTTGGATGCGTTACGAGCGTGATGTTCAGGGGGCTTGGGTTAAAGCAAGCCCGCCTTTGAAAGTAGTGCCAGTTAACGAAAAGGGAGCGCTCGAATGCGCTGCCAAATTCGGACTCGCAGCCAAAACCTTCCAGGACATCGTTGCTCTCAAGCGGGCCAATCCACAGGACGTGACTATCCAGCACTGTTACGTAATCGGGACCAACGGGTACGATCCCAGTGTTCAGAGAAACCCTTAAATTCCATCCACCGGAGGGGCCGAAAGAATCTCACATCCTCCTAATGAGCCGCCTTCGCTAGCTGCGACTGCCCCGCAACCAGGCGATCTGCGCGCTCTCTTCCAGCGCCGTCACCCAGTGCAGCGCTTCCCAGAGGTTCTGTCCACGTGCGTAAGCCCCATGCCCCCGAAGGATGACGATCAGACGAGACTGCAAAGCGTTCGCGATCTGCTCCACCTGCAGCGGCCCTGCCGCGATCACGGGGACGTCCTTCAGGTGAAGCTCTCCCTCGAAATCTCCGGGCACGAACAAGTCGGTATCGAACGAGCAGGCGATTGCATGCCGCGGATGCGCGTGGGCGACCGCCGTCGCGCCAGTTACGGCGTAGATCGTCGAGTGCAGCACCGTGTCGCTGCTCGGTGGCGGGCCTTCGTGCCCCCCGTCGAGTGCAGCACCGTGTCGCTGCTCGGTGGCGGGCCTTCGTGCCCCCCGCTCGGCGACACCAGGCTGAGGTGGCGCTCCTTCAGCCGCCCCAGCATCGTATTCGTGCCCGTGATCCACATCTCGTGGCCCACCCGCATGCTCAGGTTGCCACCGTGGCTCGTGACCAGCGCGAGCTGATAGAGGTCACGTCCAACTTCTTGCATCTGCTGGAGCACTCCCTGGGGGACCTGCGTCATTCGGTCACCTTCGCCTCACCACGTTCCATTCACTGTCCGCCGCCATCCACGTTGATCTTCTGGCCCGTGAGGTAGCCCGCCCCATCCGAGACAAGGTAGCGAACGACGTCGGAGATGTCGCTCGGCTGGCAGACGTGCCCGAACGGCATGGACTTGTCGAGTTCGCGGATGTCCGAGACCCCCTGCGTCGCCTTCGCCAGACGGATACCCATGTCCGTTTCGACCAGGCCCGGCGCGACGATGTTGACGTGGATG
>JBDTVB010000125.1:0-5975 GCA_040007415.1 Anaerolineaceae bacterium | reverse complement strand
AGGCTTGATGGAATGGAAAGGGCTTCGGACATTGGATTGCTCCAGGGCAGTGGTGAGGGTGCCGCCCATCGTCTCGTTTGGCTCGCTGCCCTGTCAACGGAAAAAGGGCCGTCCCGCACGAAACCGATCCCAGTTTGCTAGAATCCGCGCACTTTGAATTGAAACGGAGACACCGCATGGGAAAGCTTGATGGCAAGGTCTGCCTGGTGACCGGCTCCAGCCGGGGCATCGGCAAGGAGATCGCGGTCCTGTTCGCAGCCGAGGGAGGCAAGGTTGCCTGCGTCGCGCGGACGCTGCACGAGGGCGATCACCCGCTCGAAGGTTCGCTCGATCACACGGTCGCCGAGATCAAGGCCGCCGGGCACGAGGCCGCTGCCTTCGCCGCCGATATCTCAGACTACAACGAATGCTCTCGCGTGGTGGATGAAGTGAAGGCCGCCTACGGCCAGATCGACGTCCTGGTAAACAACGCCGCATTGACCTACTTCATCCCGATCAAAGACTATCCCGTCAATCGCTGGCACCGCTCGTTTGGCGTCAACGTCCACGCCCCGTTCTACCTCAGCCAACTGGTGCTGGGGGACATGGTGGCGAAGAAGTCCGGGTCCATCGTCAACATCTCAAGCGGCGCGGCGATCGGCCCCGGCCGCGGGCCCTACCCGGAAAACGTCGGCCGTGGCGGCACGCTCTACGGCGCGGAGAAGGCAGCGCTCGAACGCTTCACGCAGGGGCTCGCCTCTGAGGTGTACGCCGACGGGGTGAGCGTCACCTGCGTTTCGCCGTCGCTCGTGGTGCCTACGCCGGGGACGGTCTTCCACCACCTGGTAACGGGCATGGATGACCCGCGCGGCGAATCGCCCGTGCTGATGGCCAAGGCTGCCCTGCTGCTGGCCTCCGAGCCGATCGAGAAGGTCTCGGGGCGCGTCACCTACAGCCAGCAGATCCTCACGGAGTTCGGTTGGATGAAGGACGGCAAGGGGACCGGGTTCGGCGACCGCAAGGGTTCGGGCTACAGCCAGATCTAGGCGTGGAAGCGGGGAGTCACTGCCTGCGATTCGCGTGTAGCTGCAATGTAGCCACATGAAGGTTCAGGCGGTGATTGCCTCCACCATTCCATCCCGCACATAGAGCCGCGGCAGCCGGACCTGGAGGCTGGCGAGCACGTCCCAACTGATCGTGCCGACGGCGGCCGCCACTTCGTCGGCAGTGATGCGGGCGTTTCCGTCCGTACCGAGGAGCGTCACGACAGACCCTTCGACGGCGGAAGGGTGATCGGTGATATCGACCAGGAACTGGTCCATGCAGACGCGGCCCACCATCGGGCAGTGCTCGCCGCCGAGGAGCACGTTGCCGGCGTTGCCGAGGGCGCGCCGCCAGCCATCGGCGTAGCCCACGGGCACGAGGCCCACGTGGGAACGCCGTTCGGCGCGCCAGGTGAGGCCGTAGCTGACGCCTTCGCCCGCTTCCACCTCCGCCACGCGTGCCAGCCGCGCGCGCAGCGCCAGCACGGGGCGTACGCCGGGGTTCGGCGAATTGGGCGGGAGCACGCCGTGGAGGGCGAGTCCAACTCGGACCCCGCTGTAGCGCAGCCCTTCGCGCCGCAGCGCCGTGGCTGAGTTCGCGGTGTGCCGGTAGGCGATCCAGGGGAGGCGGGCGGCGGCTTCGGCGAAGCGGGAGTGTTGCGTGTCGGCGAAGCTGTCGTCGGCCTCGTCAGCGTTCGCCATGTGCGTCGTGAGTCCCTCGACCAGCAGGTTGGGTAGCTGGCGGAGCGCGCCGGCGAGCGCCACTGCTTCGTCCAGTGTGACACCGAAGCGATGCAGGCCGGTATCCACTTTGATGTGGATTTGGGCCGTGCGGTTTTGGGCCGCGGCGGCCTGTGATAGCGCCTGCCCGAGTTCGAGCGAATGACAGGTGAGGGTGATGCCGTTCGCGACCGCCAGCGGAGCATCGGCCGCGAAGGAGTGACCGAGGACGACGACGGGTTTCGTGATCCCCGCCTCGCGTAGTGCCACCGCCTCGCTCACCCAGACCACTGCGAAGCGTGGCACTCCGGCCCGTTCAAGTTCCAGCGCGAAGCGGGCGGCCCCGGCGCCGTAAGCGTTCGCTTTGACGACGGCGATCACGTCGACGGCGGCGCCCATCGTGTCGCGCAGCGTAGCCGCGTTGTGGGCGAGCGCGCCGAGGTCGATCTCGATCCAGGCGTTCAACGCAGCGGTCGCCTGGGCGATGGGGAGCGGGAGCTGTTGTGGAAGCGCCAGCTGGACCTGCCTTTCCGCAAACGTTCGAATACTTTGCGCCCGGCGGCGCGTGAACCTAGCATCGAGTGCATGGCGGTCTGTAGCAAACCCTCTTCGAGGCGGATGCTCGTGCTGGCGCTCGGCGCTTTGCTGGTCTGCGGCGCGTGCGGCGGTAGCAGCAGCAAGCCCACTGTTGCGTTCCTCGCCCCAGAACCTACGCCGGTCCCTCCGACGGCGGTTCCGACGCCTTACAACACGCCGGTTGTTGCCGTGCCGAACGTGGCAGAGGCGTTGGCTTCCGCGCGGGAGGTGCTGCGCGAGGGCCGTTTTGATACAGCGGCGGCGATGTACGGTGCATTAGCGGCCGTGACCTCCAACGGCAGCATCCGTGCCCAGGCATTGGTGGGCAGTTCGATAGCGCGTTACAGCGATGGCGATCGCGAAGGCGCCTTAGTGGCGGTTTCTGAGGCGGCACGAGTGGCGCCGGGAGGTTCTCCGGAGAGCGTTTCGGCTGGCTACCTGCTTGGCGTCCGGCTCAACGAAGCCGAACGTTTCGAAGACGCGGCGGCAGCGTTGGCGTCTGTTATGTCGCGTTCAGGCGCGCTGGCCCCGTACATCGCAGGTGAGTACGCTCGCGCGCTTGCATCGTCTGGACGGCCTTTGGAGGCTGCGGCGGCCTGGGATGCGTTGTTGGTGCAGGGAGACCTGCCCGTTTCCCTTCGCGCGTCAGTGCTGCGCGAGCGTGTCGCGGCGGCGAGAGCCGCGGGCGACGATGCGGCGCTCGTGCGCTGGCTGGACGGGCTCATCGGCTTCAGCGGCGATGCACCCGCTCTTTTGGAACGGGCCCAGAAGGCCCGGGCGAGCGGCGAGCCTGAGCTCAGTGCTCAATTGCTGACGCGGCTGGTGGCGACGCAGCCGGATTCGCGGCTCGCGGTCCAGGCAGTGGTGCTACTTCATGAGGCGGGTGTGACCGTTGACGCCGGGCAGGAAGGGCTGATCTACTACCGGCGGGGCGCGTACCCGGAGGCTCGCCGGGTGTTGCTGGCGGGGATCGCGGAGCCGGGAATCTCGTCGGCAACGTTGGCGTTCCGCTTGTACTACCTGGCGGCGGCCTATGAAGACGCAGGCCTCCCGGATAAGGCCATCGTTTATTACGACCAGGCCGCCAAAGCGGGCGGGAGCGATGTGTACACGCACCGCGCCCGGTATTGGGCGGCGCGGGTGACGGAACGTTCTGGCGACAAAGTTGGCGCGGGCGCACGGTACCGGGCGCTCGTATCTGAGGGCCCGGCGGGCGAGTTCACCGCCGAAGCATCATTCCGGGCGGGATATACCTTGTTCAGCGCAGGCGATGCAGCGGGGGCGGTGAGCGCCTGGGATGCGGTAGGCGGCGGCGGCGGTGCGCGGGTGGCGTTCTGGAAGGGGCGCGCGTTGGCGACCCTGGGCCGCGTGATGGAGTCAGGCGTGGAGTACCAGCGGGCGGTGAAGCTCGGACCGCTGGATTTCTACGGGAGCGAGGCAGCGCGGGAGTTGAAGCAGGCGCCGGCTATTGATACCTCGTATCGCCCGCGGAACCTGGGCGCCAAAACGGATTGGAGCGTGATTGCTGCGTGGCTCGGGCAACGCGTGCCCGGGTCATTCCCGGGAACCGTTCCAACAGCTGCGGCGGAGCTAGCCTGGGTTGGCTTGCGCGAGCAGGCGGCGGGTGTGTTGAACGATGCCGCGGTAGGAGCCGGGGCGTGGCGGCTGCTGGAGCTCGCTCGCGAGGCGCAGGGCGCGGGCGTGATGGACGTTGCAGCCCAGTTGGCGGTCCGGGTGCGAATTGCCGCCGGGGCCGAGTCGGCGGACGTTCCGAGGGATCTCCTGCGAGTGAGTTATCCGGTGGATTATGTCACGCAGTTGGATACGGAAGCGAAGGCGAACAACCTCGACCCGCTCTTCTTCGCGGCACTCGTCCGCCAGGAGAGTTTCTGGGACCCGGCAGCTGGCTCTGGTGCAGGTGCGTTGGGCTTGACGCAGGTGATCCCGGAAACCGGCAATGGTATTGCCCGGGCGCTCGAGGTCCGGGAGTTTGTGCCGCAAGATCTGTTTCGGCCAGCCGTAAGTTTGCGATTTGGGGCGTACTACCTTGCCGGACAGGTGAGGCGATTCGGTCAGCCGTGGGCGGCGCTTTCGGCCTACAACGCGGGCCCGGGGAACGCGGCCCGGTGGGTGGAGGCGACTGGCCGCGGGGGCGCGGCGGACTTCGTCGAGGAGGTGGACTTCGAAGAGACGTCGCATTATGTCCTGGTCGTATTGGAGCACTACGCCCACTACCTTCGAGCGTACGGGGATTGACCGATTTGCCTGGAGTCGGGCGGTCATGTTATGGTGGCTGTTCACGTCTGACGTAACCCAAGGAGAAGCGCCATGTCCACCAAGCGCACGTACCAGCCCCACAAGATCCCCCGGGCCCGGAATCACGGGTTCATGAAGCGCATGAGTACTCGTGCCGGCCGGCTCGTCCTGAAGACTCGCCGTCTGCGCGGCCGCAAGCGGCTGACCGTCGTCTAGGCAAGGTTGATGGAGCGAGCTCGGCGGCTCCGCAAGGGCACTGAGTTCGATACAGCGTATTCGAAGGGGACTGTCGTTGGCAGTTCCCTTTTTGCTGTCCGTTACGTTCGGAACGGGACGATGGAGACGCGCTGGGGATTCGCGGTCGGCAAGCGCATCGCGAGGAAAGCGGTGGACCGTAATCGGGCTAAGCGGCGTATCCGGGAGTTTGCCCGCGGGCTGGGCGTCGTCCAGGGCTTCGATATTGTCGTGGTGGCGCGTGCGCCGTCGCTCGTGGCGTCCACGCCAGAGCTGAGGGATGGTCTTCGGCGAGTGCTTGAGCGGGCACGGTTGCTGGAGGAGCAGGGATGAAGACTGTCCTGGTGCTGTTGATTCGCGGCTATCAGTCCAGCATTTCTCGCATTCTTCCGCAGAGTTGCCGTTTCGAGCCCACGTGTTCGGCATACGCGCGAGAGGCCATAGAGCGGCACGGGTCACTGCGCGGGAGTTGGTTGGCGGTCCGGCGGCTCGCGCGGTGCACGCCGTGGGGTAGTTCGGGTTACGACCCGGTCCCCTAAAGCGGGCCGCAAGGCGCGAGTTATAGGGCTTTCGCGGTGCGGCGCTGGAGATACGTCAGCCTCCTGGATGGTATTGCGATGGATGGGGCGGGCGTGGTGATTCTGAGTGAGTTTGTCTGCAAACGGTCGTCGAGTTGCCTTCTGCTCACGTGATGGAGGCGGTGGCGGCGGTCGACGGCGATGAGCGTCCCCACTATTGTTTCACGTGAAACAATCGGACCGAGTTGAAACCTGGTCTCATTCGAGGGGGGAGCGGTCGTATTCGACGGGTCTCGGGGTGGCGATGGGAAAGGGCTGCTCAGTTAGAGCGGGGCGTTTCTGGGTCGATTGCCTAGTCGGCGAGTTGCGCAAGCGTGTCGGTTTTTGACTTTCGTCGTTGTCGACACCCCGTTGCGATGACGTTGCCGCGCTCGGTTGGGTCCGGAAGTGTGGCGGTGCGGATGTTTCACGTGAAACATCGCCTCTCGTTGGGGCGGAGGAGTCACGCTAGCCGCGTTGGGCGGGCTCGTCCGGAGGACCGCGGCGGTGTTTCACGTGAAACACAGAACATATGTTCGCTAGTTTCACGTGAAACAGGCGCGCCGCGCGGCCGTTGTCCGGACGCGCCCCGTCCCACCGCCCTTCGCCT
>JBDTVB010000124.1:0-6027 GCA_040007415.1 Anaerolineaceae bacterium | reverse complement strand
GTTCGAGGGTTACCTTCACAGGGCTATCAAAGTCCTCCTTATCGAGTATAGCAAACCGCGCCGCCTCTGCCGGAGGCGGTGGCTGGCGCCAATGACATGACGCTATCTCTGCGTGTGCGTACGGGGCTCGAAGAGATCGACAAGCGCATCGCCAAGCAGATTCCACGAGTAGAAGAAGAAGATCACGGGCAGCGAAGAGGCGAGGAGCAAGTGCGGATACTGCTCGAAGGTTCGTACGAACCCGGCATCGCCGATCAGGTTTCCGAAGCTCGAGCCGGGCGGGTCGATACCCAGGCCCAGGTAGCTGAGCGCGACTTCCGAGCCAGCGATCCCGGCCATCGAAGCGGAGAGGCCGACGATGAAGAGCGGCATCACTCCGGGGAGGATATGGCGTGAGACGATTCGCCACGTGGAAGCGCCCATCGCTTCGGCGGCAGTCACGAACGAGGACTCGCGGATTGAGAGGGCTTGCCCGCGGACAATGCGCGAACTGCCGATCCAGGCGAACGGCGTGGCCGCCCCAACGATAATGGTGAACTTGACGAGCGTTTTTGCGTCACTCCCCAGCCATGTGTGGTCTTCGAGCCAGAATGACAAGTCGTTGATGCGCCCGCGGAACGCCGCTGTTATGGCAAGCATGAGTATCAGCGTTGGTAGCCCGCCAAGCACTTCGCCCGTGCGCATGATGGCCGTGTCCACCCAACCGCCCCGGTAGCCGGCGAGCAAGCCCAGCCCAAGCCCGAGCACCAGCCCGCCGGTGAGAATCACGACGAGCGTGAAGAGGATTGTCGTCCGCGCCGCGTAGAGCACCCGTGAAAACAGGTCGCGCCCGAGCGCATCCGTGCCGAAGATGTGTTCGGCACTGGGCTCCTGGCGGCGAGCGTCGACCGTCAGCTCTTGCCTGTTTGGGTCATACGGGGCCACAAGCGGGGCGAAAATGCCACCAGCGTAAAAGACCAGGAGATAGCCGATTGCGATCACGGCGAGCTTCTTGCGCAGCAGATTGCGCACCATGCGGAAGCGGCGAGGCTGGGCGATCGGCCCGGCTGTGTAGAGGTCTTCCGTGGTACCAGCGAGCGCCATCAGCCGCCCCTCGCTGCGCCGACTCTGATGCGCGGGTCGATCATTGAGTAGACGACGTCGATACCGACGTTGGCCATCACGAAAAGGAACGAGCCGAAAAGGACGAGGGCAAGGATGACATCGAAGTCCGGCGCGAGGGCAGCGGCGAGCGACTCCTGGCCGATCCCGGGGATCCCGAAGAGCTGCTCAACGAAGAGCGACCCGGCCGTGATCCCCGGCAGTGAGAGACCGATGACCGTCACCATCGGCAACATGGCGTTGCGGGTGATGTGGGTGATGATCACGGTTCGCTCACGGAGGCCTTTTGCGCGGGCGGTACGCACGTAGTCTTCGCTCAGGACGCCAACCACTGAGGCACGCATAAGGCGCGCAACCCCGGCTACGCCCGGGAGCGAAAGCACCAGTACCGGGAGCACCATATGACTGCTCCAGACTCCTTCGTAGCCGAGCCCGACGATCCCCAACTTGAGGGCGAAGAGCCACTGAACGACAGGGATCAGGACGAACGTCGGAACCGCATCGAGCGCCAGCCACGAACTGATCGTGAGGGGGTCCAGAAACGTACCCCGGGCCATGGCAGCGTAGACGCCAACCGGGATTCCAAGCGAGAAGATGATCAGGAGGGCCATGAATCCGATCTGTGTGGACACCCAGACCTTCGGGAGAATCACTTCGCTGGCGGTGAAATCGCGGTGGCGGGTGGAGATTCCGAGGTCGCCCTGGGCGAGGTTCTTCATGTATTTGATGTACTGGATGTGGATCGGTTCATCGTAGCCGTACTTCTTGCGCAGGAGCGCGGCTTGCTCCTCCTGGTAGTTCTTCTGGAGGATCGCGTCCACCGGGTCACCCGGGGCAAGGCGGAGCATGTAGAACACGACCACCGAGATGATGAACAGCACAGGGACAGCCCAGAGCAATCGGCGCACGGTGTAGCCGAAGAGCCCGGCGGCCACCCGCCTACTTCGCCTTCGGGTCGATCGAGATGTAGCGGTACTTCGGCACCGTCATCGAAACCGACGGGTAGTCCTTCACGCACGGCTTGATCACCTGGTAGTCGACCGGCCAGAAGAGCGGGATGATTGAGGCATCGTCCACGATCTTCTGCTCTGCCTGGTTGTAGAGTGCAAAGCGCCTGGTGGGGTCGGTCTCGCGGCGGCCCTGCTGGAGCAGTGCATCCACATCTGCGTTTTTGTAGCGGCTGTAGTTGAGCGGGCTATCGCTGGCGAAGAGCTTACCGAGGAAGTTCTCCGGATCCGGATAGTCCGCCGACCAGCCGTCCGAGAGCATCTGGAACTTGCCCTGGCGCTGCTCCCGCAGAAAGGCCGAGCTGTCGATAGCCTGTAGCTGCACGGTCACACCAAGGGTGTCTTCCCAGCCTTTTTGAATGGCGACGAGCAGGTCGCTCGGGGTGCCACCCGAGCCGCTGTAACTGAGCGTGATGCGCGGGAGCTTGCCCGCGTACTTGGAGTCCTGGATCAGCTGCTTGGCCCTCGCCGGGTCAAACTTGTACGAGGTCACGGCCTCCGAGTAGCCGGGCATGTCCGGCGGCAAGAAGCCATCAGCGACACGCAGGGCGTTGTAGAAGAGAACGTTGTTGATCTGCTCCCGATCGATCGACATTGCGAACGCCTGCCGCACCTTCGCATCGTCAAACGGGGCCTGGGCCGAGTTGAGGTTGAAGTAGTAGGTGGCCATGCTGGGAACCGCACGGTAGTCCTTACTCAGGGGGTTATTGCCGGCCTTGACAGCGTCGAGCAAAGAGGCAGGGAACGCGCCCACGTGGAGTTCGTTGTTTTCGTAGCGCGTGAGGAGGGAACCTCCGCCCAGTTCGAACACCACTTCGTCCAGCTTCGGCGCGCCAAGGTGGTAGCGGTCGTTTCGCACGAGCCGAATCTTCTCCGCCGGCGTGAACTCGGCGAGCTTGAACGGGCCGGTGCCGTTCGGTTTCTGGGTCCAGTTGCGCGGGTTCTTCTCCACCTGGTCCTTGTCGACAAGGAACGAGACGGGGTAGGTCAGCTCAGAAAGGAAGAACTCAGCAGGTTCCGTCAGGTCGATCTCGATCGTGGAGTCATCGATTACCTTCACGCCGGAGACGCTGGTCGCTTTGTTCGCGAACCGTTCGCGCACGCCAACAATGTTGCCGAGGTAGGCCAGCACTGTCGGCGAGGCGTTCGCCGGGTCTGCCGCACGCTCGATGGTGTATTTCACGTCCGCGGAGGTGACGCGCTTGTTGTTGTGAAAGACCACGTTGTCACGCAACTTGAAGGTGTACGTCTTGCCTCCGTTGGTGATCTCCCAACTCTTGGCGATGTCCGGCTGGACCTTCAAGTTGGTGTCCAACGTCACCAGGCCACCGAAGATCTCAACGATGTACTCGCTGGTTTCGACGTCGCCGACCTGGATGGGGTCAAGCAGCGAGTTCGGCTCTCCGCCGGGCACGTACAGAATGTTGCCTTCGCAAATCTTTCCTGAGGAGACGCCCGCCTTGGGAGTGCTCTTACTCCCCCCGTCAGCGGGGGTGGTGCTGTTGTCATCCCCTCCGCCGGCGAGCGCGAAGACGAATACCACGCCGATCGCAAGGATCAGGAAGGCGACGAAGCCCATCATCAGGGTCAGCATTTTGTTGGACATGGACACCAGCCAGAGCGGAGTTTCGCAGGTAGTACGTTCACGGAGCGGCGTGCGATCCGTGCCAAACGGCTGCGTGAAGCTGTGCGAAAGAGTACACGGGAACCGCAGACCGGGACACGCGTCGCCGCGTCAGCGGAAACGGGCCTTTACACGCTGTCCGCCACTACGCCTTCGGGAGGGGCGCCAGCATTAGGCCGAGTTCGTCCAGCTGGGCCTTGTCCACCATTGACGGGGCGCTCATCAACGGGTCGGAGCCCGAAGACGTCTTTGGGAACGCGATCACGTCACGGATGTTTTCAGTACCGGCGAGGGTCATGATCAGACGGTCGATGCCGCCGCCGATTCCGCCTTCCGGCGGGGCGCCGTACTCCAACGCATCGAGCACTACGCCGAAGCGCTCCTGCTGTTGCTCCTTCGAATGGCCCATCAGGCCGAAGACCTTCTCCTGGTCGGCGCGGTTGTTGATGCGAATGGACCCGCCCACGATCTCTGACCCGTTGCAGGCAAGGTCGTACTGGTAGGAAGAAGCCTTGCCGGGATCTTCGTCCAGCCAGTGACGCTCGGATTCCGGGAATCCGCAGAAGGGGTTGTGGGTGGCGTCCCAACGCTTTTCCTCGGGTCGCCATTCGAGCAGAGGAAAACCTGTGACCCAGACGAACGCTAGCTCGTTGGTGGCGGTAAGCCCCAAACGCGCACCGAGGGCGGTTCGTACCGCGTGGAGAGAGCTTGCCACCGTTTCGGGACGATCAGCGACGATGAGCAATATGTCGCCAACCTGTGCGCCGGTTAGCGTCTTGATTTCCGCGATCTCCCCAGGCGAAAGAAACTTGGCGATCGGCGACCGCAACTCGTCGTCCGACACGATGCCGATGGTGGCGAGTCCCCTGGCGCCACCGCCGCGGGCGATCTCGGTCAGTTCGTCGATCTCGCGGCGGGTCATGTCGGCCTTGCCAGGCACGCAAATCGCCTTGATCTCGCCTCCGCTGGCCAGTGCTCCAGAGAACACTTGAAAGCCTGAGTTCTGCAGTGGCTCCGCGATATCCACGAACTCAAGGCCAAAGCGCAGGTCCGGGCGGTCGATCCCGTAGCGGGCGATGCAATCGGCGTAGTCCAGCCGGGGAAACGGCGTGGTGGCGATGGGGCCTTTGCCGAAGCGCTGGGCGATGCCGGTGTACAGCTCTTCGATGAGCGCCATCACGTCTTCCTGCTCGACAAAACTCATCTCAAGGTCCAGCTGCGTGTGTTCGGCGACGCGGTTCGCTCGTGTGTCTTCATCGCGGTAGCAGCGGGCGATCTGGAAGTACTTCTCGATGCCGCCGTACATCAGGAGCTGCTTCATGATCTGCGGGGACTGAGGCAAGGCGAAGAAGTGCCCGGGGCGCACGCGCGAGGGGACGAGGAAGTCGCGCGCGCCCTCGGGAGTGGACTTGATGAGCGTCGGGGTCTCGACCTCGATGAAACCGCGGCCGTAGAGGAACTCGCGAATGAAGCGCACCACCTCGTGGCGGAGGTAGATGATCTCGGCAACTTCTGGACGCCGCAGGTCCAGGTAGCGGAACTTCAGGCGCAGCTGTTCGTCGACCTCCACGGGCTCGTTGATGTAGAACGGCGGAGTGATCGCCTCGTTGAGGACGGTGCATCCGGTCGGCACGATTTCGATTTCGCCGGTGGCCATGTTGGGGTTGGCGGTTTCGGTCGCACGCAGGCGAACCTCGCCCTCCACCTGCAACACCCACTCGCTGCGCACGCGGTGGGCGACATCGTGGGCGGCGGCGTTCTCGGGATTGAAGACAAGCTGGACGACGCCTTTCGCGTCACGCAGGTCGATGAAGATGAGTCCGCCGTGGTCTCGGCGGCGATGGACACAACCAGCGAGGCGCACGGTTCGCCCGGCATCTGAGGCGCGAAGTTCACCGGCGTAGGAATCTTTCAGCATGAGAAGAGATTATCAGCGGGCGTGGCTAACCGCTTAACCAGTTACGCCGCTGGAGCCGGCCGGGGGCATCGCCTGCGATCCGACAAGCAAGCCGCCCAGTTCAGCGGCATACGCGGCCTCCAGTGCTTCCGTCATTCTTCCGGTGAAGCGGGCGTAGGCGACTCGGTTCGTCGTTCGAGTCGCTGCGTGGAGCCGTAGGGCAGGCGCGCACGATCGGACTCGTTCCCCGGGCGGGATCTGCGCTTCGTGACCTGGATCTGACCGGCGCGACCGTGATCGTGCTTGGGGCCGAACGTGAGGGCCTTCCAGACAGGATCATCTCGATGTGCGACGAAATCGCCCACGTGCCGCTTGACCCCGGCGGCGCGGAGTCGCTC
>JBDTVB010000123.1:0-6039 GCA_040007415.1 Anaerolineaceae bacterium | reverse complement strand
ATCACCGCTGCGATGGCGCTGGGCTGCATCTCACCGGGAGTACCACCGCCGAACCCAATGGTAGTCACCTCACGACCTTCGAACACGTGCCGCCAGGCGCGGACCTCCGCCACCAACGCCTGTTCGTACGAGGTCTTCAGGCTGTCCATGCCGGCGTAAGCGTTGAAGTCGCAATAGCCGCACTTGACGGTGCAGAACGGGATGTGAACGTATACCGAGAGCGGCTTCAGGGCCGCACGAGTGCTTCCCGAACCTGCTTGACTCGATGCGTTGTTATCGCGTCAACGCCCCAGGCCGCGAGCATCTGAGCGCGTTCGACGTCGTCAACCGTCCAGGCGATCACCCAGAGACCCCGCTCGTGGAGGCGGTGGACAACTTCCGCGGTCAGAAGGGAGTAACGGCAGGAGACACCCTTCGGCTGGCGGTCACGTTCGTGAACGGAAAGGAAGAGATCCAGCTTCGCCTGAACGTCGATCGAGTAGAAAGTGTCGACCTCTGGGACGATCGTGTGAAGCGCCCGCAAGAAACGCCACTGCTGGGCCGAAGCTGCCATGCGTGGAACGGCGCCGGCGGCCTCGATCGAGCGCCGGAGGAGGCGGGCGGCTTCTTCGCCCCCGCTCTTCATATCGAGAAACACGCGAGCGCGGCCGGCGGCAGCGTCCAGCAGTTCGGCCAAACCGAACGGCCTTTTCGGGGCCCAGCGGAGATACCACTTCTCGAACAGGAGCGGGATTGGGTAGACCGCGCGCTCGTGGCGCGCCTCGAATCGCCCTTCGTGCAGCCAGAGATCGACTTCGAGGAAATCGGCGCCCTCCTCGGTTGCTGATGCCACGAGGGCGGGAGAGTTGCCGGCGCCGTGGGCAATGAGTGCGGGAGCAACCCGGCCAGGTACCATGCCGACGGGAGGCGATGACCCACCTGCGGATGTACCCTTGCCCGGTTCAGCCATCAGGGAAGCATGGTACTCGCGTGCACGCCGACTGGATGGCGAGGCGAGACTGACAACTCGCCGTTCGCGATGTCATCCAGCACATCTTCGTCGGTCACCCGGTAACCGTCGGGAATGGGCGTGATGGCACCGAGCGAAACGAAGCGGCTAAGCAGGGCGGTGACCGTTTCGCGGCTGGTTCCGATGGTCTGGGCGAGTTCCTGGTGGGTTAGGCCGAGGTGAATCGCCCCGTCCTCCTGGCGATTGAGCAGGGTATCGGCGAGGCGTGCGGAAACCGGTTTGGAAACGATGTTCATGAAGGTGCGCTGCATCCCGGCGAGGCGGTGCGCCATTAGCTCCATCATCGCGAAGCCAAGCTTCGGAGACTTCTGGAGAAGGTGGGAGAAGTCCTCCCATGTGATGCTGACCGCGACCGTCTCGTCGATGGCGGAGGCACAGGCGGTGCGCTCGCCATCCTCAACGATCGCCATATCTCCGACAACGCCGCCCTTGCCCACGACGTCGAGGATGATCTCCTTGCCGTTTTCGGCGACCTGGTAGATCTTCACCCGCCCCTTGAGGATGAGGTAGACGCGCTCGGCCGGGTCGCCGGCGGAAAACAGCACCTGCCGGGCGTGGAAGTTGCGTTCGGTGAGCATGGGTATCAGCTTCTCGAGTTCGTCGTCGCTCAAGACATTGAGGACCTTACTCAGCTGGCGCAGGTACCATGCGATCGAACGTTGAAGCGTCTGCCGGCCTCGGAGGGGAGTGGGGGAGGTGCCCGATCGGGTGATGGCGTCTGTGGTCATCGTGTTTCCTCGCGGCCTCCGTGATGGAGGCGAAGTTCGTCCAGTAATCGAAGCGCACCTGCGCTTACCCGCGGCCGGCCCGTCGCCTCAACGTAGCGCCCCAGGTCATCGAGCGCGGCTGCGGCGTTCCCAAGCCGGTAGTTGAGCATGCCACGTTCGCCAGTGAGCGCGGCATTCCATGGTTCAATCCGGAGTAGGAGATCTACGGTAGCGTGCCAGCGCTCCATATCGCGCGCGCCGCGAAACGCAACGTGGAGATTGTTTAGCATTCGCTGAAGCATCTGTCGCCGCGTGACAGCGGCCAAGAACGATTCGGGGGTGGCGCCTCCCAGCGGCATGCTGCGCAAGCGGGCGAGCAACTCTTCGCGATCCAGGCGTGCTCCCTGTTCAAAGGCGTCGATGTAGATGGGCGCCACGGGGTCACCACAGCGCACGATGAAGTGGCCCGGGAATCCGATGCCATCGCAACGTAAGCCGACGCGCTGGGCGACTTCCATGTAGACCAATGACAGCGTGATCGGGATGCCAGTGTGCCGGTCGATAACCAGGTCCAGGTAGCTGTTTTCTGGCGCGGAGTATTGGCCGTTGTTCCCGCGGAAGCGGCGCTCCACAAAGAGTTGGTGGTTGATTGCGTTGACGAGGTTACTAGGATCGATGGTCTCGCCCGCTTCGGCGCGGACCGCCTCAGCGATCAGATCCAACTGGGAAGCGATCCGGTGCTTGTCTGGCGAGTGCCCGCCGAGGCCCGCGATCGCCATTGCTGCACCAAACAGGTCAACATCCTGATCTGGCCCGGCTATTGCCGCGGCGAACTCGTGAGAAACTTCACTAACCATTGTACTCAGTATACGAGGGCTGTCGCGGAAGTGGTGAGCGAAATCAGGGTCTGCGACGGATTTGCTCGGATGGTAAGGACACGGTCAGGCATCGCCTGCTCCCGGTCAGTCGAAAAGCGCTTGAGATTCAGCCGAGGTGAGCTTTCGGGTGCCAGCCACCGGACGCCCGAAGCGGATCCAGTTGCGAACCGTGACGTAGCCGATGACGAGCGCGAAGATCGCCGCCGCCAGCAAGACGATGCTCGCGCCAGATGCGACGTCGAAGTAGTAGCTGATGAACATCCCCGTGAAGGCGATGACTGCGCCAAGCAGGCTGGAGAGCACGAGCATCACGGCGAAGCGGTCCGTCACGAGGCGGGCTATGACTGGTGGAATGACCAGCGAGGCCGCGATCAGGGTCACGCCCATGATGCGGATGGAGGCGATGATGGTGGCCGCCAGCACTAACGAAAAGACCGTATCAACCCACCCTGCGGGGACGCCGTAGACAGGTGCCACTTCGGAATCAAACGTGAGGAAGAGGATCTGTTTGTAGAGGAAGAACACGACAAAGAGCGTGAAGGCGAGCACACCGGCGATCACCCATATGTCGCCTGTGCTGACGCCCAGCAGGTTGCCAAAGAGCGCCGCATCGAAGTTGCGCGTGACGCTGGAGGCGCGGCTGATGAGTGCGACGCCAAGGGCGAAGCTGGCCGTGGTGATGATGCCGATCGCAGCATCAGCGCCGATCTGGCGTTTGCGCGTGGTTTGGTTAATGAGCAACGCGGACAGGAATCCCCAGATGCCGGCCGCCACGTAGAAGTTGATCCCTGCGACGTAGCCGACGACGGCTCCGCCGAAGATGGAGTGGGACATCCCGTGGCCGATGTAGCTCATTCGCCGGAGGACAACGAAAACGCCGACCAACCCGGTCAAGGCCCCCACCATCGTCGCGGCCAACAAGGCGTGGCGGAAGAACTCGAACTGGAAGGGCTCCTGCAGGTCGACGAGCAGAATCACGCGAGCACCTTCGGCGGCTCGTCGTGAGAGTGGGCGTCATCAAAGAAGTGAGGGCTGTCCGCCACCAGCGTCATCCCACCCTGTTTCACGACGACCATGTCCCCTCCGTAGGTTTGGCGGAGCACCTCGGTCGTGAAGATCTCAGAGGGACGGCCGTCCGCGACGATGCCCCGGTTGATGCAGATAACGCGCGGCAGGTGGGCGGCGACGGCGTTCAGTTCGTGGGTCGAGAGGATGACAGTGACCCCTTCGCGGTGGAGTTCAACGAGCAGGTGGAGGATGTCATCGCGGGTTTTGATGTCGACTCCGCTGGTTGGCTCATCGAGAATCAACAGACGGGGGTTACGGATGAGCGCGCGGGCGAGGAAGACGCGCTGTTGCTGTCCGCCGGAGAGGTTGCGGATGTGCTGTCGGCGGAATTGAGCGATGCCGAGGCGATCAAGCAGACGCATCATCTCGATCTTGTCCTCGCGGCGCGGCCACGGCCAAAAACCAGACCTCATCGAGCGGCCCATCAAGACCACTTCTTCAACGCTGACGGGGAAGTTCCAATCGATCGTCTCCAGTTGCGGGACGTAACCGACGGAGGGGCGGTGGCGCAGGCTGACGGGACGGCCTTCTACCTCGGCAGTACCGTCGTACACGGCGACGCTACCGAGGATGACCTTCATAAGGGTCGTCTTGCCGGAGCCGCTCGGCCCCACGATGCCAACGAATTCGCCGGGCCGGATGGCCATGTCGACATCAGAAACCACGGGCCGTCCGTCGTAGCCCGCACTGAGGCCGGCCATGCGGACGATATACCCCTGGTTATCCCGTTCCGCCATCAGCTGACCGCCTTGAGTATCGACATCACTCGGAGAGGAATACGTTACGCGGCTCGACGGCGGACGTCGCGTCAGCATTCCCACCAAGGACGGAGAGCATGATGCGCATGTCTTCCACGAACATGCCAACGTACGTGTTGTTGCGGTCCCCGATCTTCCCCGGCGGTTCGTCGTCCCGGAGCTGGTCTTCGAACTTCGCGCCCGTTTCTTTGGCGATCGCCTGGAGAGTCTTGCTGGGGAAGACTTCGCTGCCGAAGATCGCCGGGACTTTCTCAGACTTGATCTGGGTGATGAGGTCAGCCAGTTCGCGGGCGCTTGGCTCCTTGAAGTCGGAAGGCTGGATCGCGCCGATGACTGTCCACCCGTAGAGCCGTGCCCAGTAGGCCCAGCTATCGTGGTAGGTGAGCAGCTTGCGGTTTGCGGCCGGCACCGTGGCCTGGTCCTTGCGAATCGCCTCATCGAGCTGCTTCAAAACGGTGGCGAACTTGTCGTAGTTGGCCTGGTAGTAGGCGGCGTTTGGCGGATCGTTCTCGCTGAGCCAGCCGCGAGCCAGGTCGGCGTACTTCAGGCCGTACTGCGGGTTCATCCAGAGGTGAGGGTTGGGGTTGCCGTCGGCTTTCGGGAAGCTGAAGTCGTAGAGGAACCCGGTCTCTTCGTCTTCTCCCGAGATCGTGTTGTCGGCCAGCTTGTAGATCTTTGACTTGTCTTTCAGGTTCTGCTGCGCGATCTTCTCGGTCGTCCCTTCGAGGTGGGCGCCGTTCATAATCAGCAAGTCGGCCCTGGCCAGGATCTTCGCATCTGAGGGCTTCGGCTCGTAGGTGTGCGAATCGACGCCCGGCGGAATGAGGCCGTGGATGTGGACCCGGTCCCCGCCGACGTTCAGGACGATGCTCGTCAGCGGAGCGACCGTTGTGGCCACCTTGAGTTTGCCGTCCTTCGCAGAGAAGTCGTCAGTCGTGCCGGTGAGGCCGTCTCCGGGAGCGCCGCTTCCCCCCGAGGCGTCGTCGTCGCCGCAGGCGGCGGCCAAAGGGAACGCCAGGATCAGCAGAAAGAGAAGGGGAGTGAGTCGTCTCAACACGTTCAGGGAAACTCCAGGGGTGTAATTGCGGCCACGGAGCCAGCTCGAGACTAATCGCAATTGATTGCAACTGCGATTATGCGTGGCCGCGACCGGAATTGCGAGCGACCCGCACCGTTCGTATCGTGAGACCCCAATGCATACTTCCGCCGATTACACCGTTGGGGAGATTTCGATTTCGGTTATCTCTGACGGCTACATCAAGCTGGACGGCGGTGCGGTCTTCGGGCTGATCCCACGGGTGATGTGGGAGCCGGTTGTGGGGCGGGACAAGATCGATGAGAACTACCGCATTCCGTTGGGGCTGAACTGCATGGTGGTGCGCAGTGGCGCGCAGGTGCTGCTCGTAGATACCGGCATGGGTAACAAGCACAGTGACTTGGTGCGTCGCGGGTTTCCGGGAGACTACGGCTATCTGCTAGAAGGGCTGGCGGGCCTCGGCCTGGCGCCCGGCGACGTGACAGCGGTGGCGAACACTCATCTGCACGCCGACCACTGCGGCTGGAACACCATCAGGCGCGGAGGAGAACTGGTGCCGACGTTCCCGAACGCCCGCTACTAC
>JBDTVB010000122.1:0-6064 GCA_040007415.1 Anaerolineaceae bacterium | reverse complement strand
AGCGCGTCGCGGAGCATCTCCAGCGTCTTCTCGCTGATAGCGACCATGACCTGGGCCCGCGTCCCGGGGAGCACAATCTCTTGCGCGGTTGTGCCAGCGGGCGAGGAGATGCCGATGGCGACGGAGCCAACGGGCTTCTGTGACCTCCGGCTGCCCTGAGGGCCGGCGATTCCACTCTCAGCGACGGCCCACGCAGCGCCAGTGGATTTGCGCATCGCATCAGCTGTCGCCGAGACCCACTGCGAACTGACCCCGCCATGCTCTCGGGCGATGTCCCGGTCGAGGTCGAGGGTCTCCCACTTGGTGGGGCTGGAGTAGGGGACGAGCCCGCTTTCGAACCAACGCGAAGCACCAGCGACGCTGAGCATACGAGCGGAGATGAGGCCGCCGGCGGTCGTTTCAGAGACGGCTACCTTCTGACCGCGCGCCATGAGGAGTTCGCCGATCTCAGCGGCGAGGGTGTCATCTTCAAGTGGAAAGCTCATGCCGGAATCATAGCGGCCGCTGGCGGCACGTGGCGATTCGACCCGCAGGCAAACCGGTACCTGCCACAGTCCTGGTATCCTCTGCTACCCTTCTGAAATGCCGGACTACCAGGTCAAGATCGTCGATGCGTTCACCACCCGCCGCTATGCGGGCAACCCATGTGGCGTGGTCACGCGGGCCGACGGGCTGGATGACGCCCAAATGCAGAACATCGCGCGGGAAATCAACGCGTCCGAAACGGCATTCGTCTTCCCATCGAAGGTGGCCAGTTTCCGGGTGAGATTCTTCACGCCGACGAAGGAGATCCCTCTCGCGGGACACCCGACAATCGCCACCATGCATACGCTGGTCGAAGAGGGCCGCATCGACCTCTCAGAGGGCGGAAAGCGGGTGACGCAGGAGCTGAACATCGGCGTCCTGCCGGTGGATATCGCGCTCGACGGCGAGAAGAACGTGCGAATCGTCATGACCCAGGCGAAGCCTGAGTTTCAACGCCGATTGGACCGCAATGTGTTCGCGCAGGCACTCGGCATTGAGGCGACCGACATGCTGCCGGACTATCCGGTGCAGGTCGTGAGCACGGGCACACCGCAGGCGATGGTGCCGGTGAAGTCGCTGGCGGTTTTGAAGAAGCTGCGCCCGGACTTTCAGCACCTTTCCGACCTCGAGCAGGTTGGGCACTACTTCAGTACGCACGTTTTCACGCTCGAGACATTCGACGCGGCGTACAAGACGCACGCGAGACATTTTCTCCTCAGTTCGGGGGTGCTGGAAGACCCGGTAACTGGCAGTGCCACGGGAGGAATGGCCGCGTACCTTTGGAAGTACGGACTTGTGCGCGAGTCCCGTTACGCGGTCGAGCAGGGCCATCTGATGGGTCGCCCGGGCCACGTTGACGTGGAGGTGGAGGGCGCGGGGGACGAGCCTACCGAAGTTCGCATAGCGGGAACAGCGATCACGGTATTGAAAGGCACAATCACGGCCTGATCAGAAAGGCGCTTTCATGGCCGAGCAGCCGTGGTCTGGTAGGCTGAGAAGGTGAGCGCCGAAGTGGATTTCGCCGACGCCGAACGGTTGCTGCGGGTTGCCGAGTTCGAAGACTGCCAGCCGCTCTGGTACTCCTCCAACTACGTCTATGCCGCCCGACTGTGTTCCGGCGATGACGAGACGTTCGCTGCCGTGTACAAGCCGCTGAAGGGTGAAAGCCCGCTCTGGGACTTCCCTGAAGGAGCGCTGTACAAGAAGGAAGCAGCTGCCTACGAATTGTCGCGGCTGCTTGGATGGCCATTCGTACCGCCGACAGTGGTGCGAGACGGCCCGCACGGCGTGGGCTCGGTGCAGATATTCATCAAGCACGACCCGGAGGCGCACTTCTTCGTGCAGCGAGACGTGCCGGAGCTCGTCCCTCAACTCCAACGGATGGCGGTGTTCGATGTGATCGCGAACAATGCCGACCGCAAGGGCGGTCACTGTTTGCTCGACAGCGAGGGGACAATCTGGGGGATCGATCACGGGCTGTGCTTTCACCCCCAATACAAGCTTCGCTCGGTGATCTGGGATTGGGTAGACGAGCCGATTGCGGAGAAGTGGCTGGGCGATGTCCAAAACGCAGCGACGAAGCTGGAAGACCGATCAGTTCAGGCGCAGCCGTTGCTCGAACTGCTAACGACCGAGGAAGCGGCGGCGATGGGTAGGCGCATCCGGACGTTGCTGAAGCAGCGCACGTTCCCTGGACCCGGCCCAAACCGGCACTACCCCTGGCCCTTGGTCTGAAGGGTTACTGCCGAACGCGGGTGGAGAACTCCGCCTTAACTTCGCGCGGGACGATCGGCTTGCCGCAGGAAGAGCAGGCGAGCATAGCCTCAGGGTCGTGGCCGCACTCGTGGGTTAAGCGAACCGGGGGGCCGGCTTCGTCCGCCGTGTACTTGTCTCCCCAACGCATGAGCGAGATCAGCACGGGGTAGAGATCACGGCCCTTGTCAGTCAGACGGTATTCGAAACGCTCGGGGCGCTCTTGGTAGAGCCGCCGCTCGAGGATCCCGTGATCAACCAGGCCTTGCAGTCGCGTGGCGAGCACGTTTCGAGCAATGCCCAGACGCCCTTGAAATTCATCGAATCTGCGGACGCCGTTGAAGGCTTCGCGGACGACGAGCATGGTCCACCACTCACCGATGACTTCGAGACTGCGCGCGACCGAGCAGTTCATTTCGGCGAAGCTGGTGCGTTTCACCACCCGAGTTTATCACGAATCCACTCATCGGTTGCATCACGCAATCCTGCGGAGGATGAAGTTGAGGAGCCGGAACGGTAAACTTGCTCAACCTCATTCTTTTTGCCTGCGCCGCTGTCCGTCGCTGGCCGGGAGCACACCTTCATGTCCTACGATACTCGCCAGCACAGCCGCGTCATGGTGGACGGCCCGGGCCGGGCCCCCGCCCGTTCCTATCTCAAGTCTGTCGGCTTCAGCAGCGACGACCTGAAGAAGCCCCTGGTGATGGTGGCACACAGTTGGATCGGCACCATGCCGTGCAACTTCAATCAACGTGTGCTCGCACAGCACGTGATGGCAGGCGTTCGCGCTGCCGGGGGCACGCCGATGGAGGTGAACACCATCTCCATCAGCGACGGGATCTCAATGGGGACCGAAGGGATGAAGGCCTCGCTCATCAGCCGGGAAGTCATCGCCGACTCCATTGAACTCGCCGGCGTGGGGTATTCGTTTGATGCGGCGGTCGTGATCGTGGGCTGCGACAAGACGATTCCGGCAGGAGCGATGGCGCTGGCGCGGCTCAACCTCCCGGGTGTGGCGCTCTACGGAGGCTCAATTGCCCCGGGGGTTTATCGGGGCCAGGACATCACTATCCAGGATGTGTTCGAAGGGGTAGGCCAACACTCCGCCGGCAGCATCACAGACGAAGAACTGGAAGCCATCGAGAACGCCGCCTGCCCGGGCGCGGGCGCCTGTGGCGCACAGTACACTGCGAACACGATGGCGACGGTGCTCGAATTCATGGGGCTGGCGCCGATGGGGAGCGGCACCGTTGGCGCAACCGACCCACGCAAAGACAACATTGGGTTTCGCGCCGGTGAACTGGTGATGGAGGTCCTCAACCGGGGCCTGAAACCCCGTGACATCCTCACGCGCAAAGCGTTCGAAAACGGGATCGCCTGCGCGGCCGCCACTGGCGGCTCGACGAACGTTGTCCTTCACCTGTTAGCTCTCGCCCGAGAGGTTGGCGTGGATCTCGACATCGACGATTTCGACGCGATCAGCGAACGGACTCCATTGATCGGCGACCTGCGCCCGGGCGGCCGTTATGTGGCGCTCGATATGGACCGGGCGGGCGGCACGAAACTGCTGGCCAAACGGCTGGCGGATGCCGGGAAGCTTCACGGCAGCGAGATGACGGTCACGGGACGGACAATCGCGGAGGAAGCTGCCGAAGCAGTAGAAACGCCAGGGCAGGACGTGATCGTGCCGATCGCGACCCCGCTCAAGGCGACGGGCGGCCTGGTGATCCTGAAGGGCAATCTGGCCCCCGAAGGCTGCGTGATCAAGGTCGCCGGGCATGAGCGGCTTGAACATCGCGGCCCCGCCCGTGTCTTCGAACGCGAAGAGGACGCGTTTGCCGCAGTCGCGGCCAACACCATCCAGCCTGGCGATGTGCTGGTCATCCGCTACGAAGGGCCGAAGGGTGGGCCGGGTATGCGCGAGATGCTGGGCGTCACTGCTGCGCTGGTCGGCGCCGGTCTTGGCGAATCCGTCGCGCTGCTGACGGACGGCCGCTTCAGCGGCGCCACCCGCGGCCTGATGGCCGGACATGTCGCTCCGGAGGCAGCCGTGGGCGGACCGATCGCGCTGGTCCGCGAAGGCGACACCATCTCCTTCGACCTTTCCAACCGGCGCCTTGACGTCGAAGTGGACGAGGCAGAGATGGCGCGCCGACGGGCCGCATGGACAGCCCCCGCGCCGCGCTACACGCGCGGAGTCTTTGCGAAGTACGCGCGGAGCGTTTCCAGCGCCGCGGAGGGAGCGGTCACCAGTTAATTGCCGCGCGCATGCGGCCCAAGAGTCCATCCCACGCCCCTCGTGATGAAACGCCTGGGGCACGGGTTTGGCGTGAGGATGTTCATCAACAGCGGCTACGGGATGCTGTCTTACGCATTGAGCAAGCGGCGACGGCCACACTGGTCAATCATCCGCGCTAGAATCGCCGCACTTTCTATCGTGGAGTGTTACAAATGCCCACCCCCGCCCGCGTTGTCATCGTCCCGCAGGAGTCAGGCTCCCGGCTGCGAATTGACGAGGTGCAGCTGCCAGATCCCGGGCCATACCAGGTGGTCGTGAAGCAGTTCGCCTCTGGCGTCTGCCACTCGCAGTTACACCAGATGCACCGCCCACGGGCTAATCCGGTCATCCTGGGCCACGAATCAACCGGCGTGGTGCTCGCAAAGGGGAGCGCCGTGACACACGTGAAGGAAGGCGACCATGTAATGGTGACCTGGGTGCGCCGAGATGGCGAGAATGCCACGCGCCGACCGGAGCGCGTCACGTTGAGCCTTCCCGACGGAACGACCGCGGTTTCAGAGAACGTGTTTACGTGGGCGGACAACACCATTGCCGATGAGCAATTCGTGGTGAAGTTTGACAAAGGCGAACGGACGGACGTGACGGCAATCATCGGCTGCGCGGTGATGACGGGCGCGGGCGCGGTCTACTACACGGCGGGTGTGAAGAAGGGGGACAGCGTGGCGGTTTTCGGCGTGGGCGGCGTTGGACTATCGGCGATTGCAGCCGCTGCCGTGGTCGGCGCGAACCCGATCATCGCGGTCGACCTGGACGACTCGAAGTTGGCGTTCGCGAGGAAGTTCGGGGCGACGCACGGGGTGAACGCGGGCGAGGTCGATGCGGTAGAAGCGATTCGCGAACTGACGATCGTGCCGGGCGAGGTGGACTACGTGGGGCGTCCGATGGCCGGCGCGGATTTTGCCTTCGATTGCATCGGCGTGCGAAAGACGATGGAGCAGATCCTCCCGGCGGCGCGCGAAGGGGCGATCGGAAGGCGGACGGGCGGAACGGCGGTGCTCGTCGGAGTGCCTACCACGAACGTCGAGTTGGACGCGCGAAACCTGTTGGTGAGCGAGAAGAAGTACATCGGCAGCATCGGTGGTTCGTGCCGGCCGGACCGGGACTTCCCGATGTTCCTAAGGTGGTTCAAGGAGGGCGACCTCGACCTCGATGCCATGGTCACGGCACGCTACAGCCTCGACCAGATCAACGAAGCGACGGACGCGTTGCAATCAGGGAAGATCGCCGGACGGGCGATCATGACGTTCTGAGGGTTAGGCGGGCGAACGCCTAATCCAGCCCGGTGTTGCGCCAGGCCGACGAGAGGACCGCATCGACACCTGAGTCCCCCCGCCCGCCCTAGCTGTAGCGCTCTTCGCGCCACGGGTCTCCGTAGATGTGGTAGCCGTAGGTTTCCCAGAATCCGGGGCGGTCACGGTCGAGGAACTGGATGCCGCCGACCCACTTGGCGCTCTTCCAGAAGTAGAGGTGGGGCACGACCAGCCGGAT
>JBDTVB010000121.1:0-6064 GCA_040007415.1 Anaerolineaceae bacterium | reverse complement strand
CCATTTTTGGTGACCCGGTGGAGAAGGGTGGCGTCACCGTTATCCCCGTGGCGAAGGTGCGCTACGGCTTCGGCGGCGGTTCCGGCAGCGACACTTCCGATAAGGGCGACGGTTCGAAGCACGATGAAGGCGCAGGCGGTGGCGGCGGCGTAGCGGCCTCGCCGCTTGGCTTCATCGAGATCAGCGACGGGACGGCAAAGTTCAAGCGAACCCACGACCCGGCATCCGCCGTCCCGGTGATCCTGGCCAGCGCGTTCGCGGCGTGGGTGGTACTGCGGGGGCTCCGGCGGCTGGTGCGCTAAGGCCTCACCAACGGCTCGCCGTGCCTCGCTCCGCACACGCGGATGGGACTCAGGTTGCTCTCAGCCTGACCCCCTTAAGGAATAGAGGCGTCGAAATCCATCGAGATGTGGCCGGCGGCTACCAGCCGTTCATACTCCGCGTCGTCCACGCCCAGCAGTTCCCGATAGACGTAGTCATTGTGTTCGCCGAGCGCGACCGGCGCCTGACGCACGGTCAGGGGCGTCTCGGAGAAGCGCATGAAGGGCGTGTTGAAACGGAACGGCCCGATGCCCCCGTGCAGCGTCTGAGGTTGGTGGAGGCCGCGGGCCACGGCGTGGGCGTCATCGAACGCGCGCGACCCTTCCAGCACGGGGGCGGCGGCGATACCCACCCCCTGGAGCAGGTGAAAGAGGGCATAATCATCGAAGGTGGCCGTCCAGGCCTTGAGATGTGCGTCGATAGCGTCGTGTCCGGCGAGGCGACCGGCGTTTGTGTCGAACGCTGGCTCCATCGCCCAGGCGGGGTTGCCCATCAGCGCGCGGAGACACTGCCACTGCTCGTCGCTGGCGATGGTGAGCGCGAGCCAGCGGTCCCCGCACTCTTCGGCCGGGCCAACGCCCAGGCACGGGTAGATGCCGGCCGGGGCGACATCGAAGATCGACCGATTTCCACGTCGTTCCATAACGTTCCCGTTGAGGGCGTACTCCATGAACGCCTGCGCAAGCATCGCTGAGGCGTTCTCCGCCTGGCCGATCTCGACGAGTTGGCCCTCGCCGGTACGGTTGCGGTGCCAGACGGCCATCATCACCGCCAGGGCCGCTTGGGCGCCCGCCAGGTAGTCCCCTGAGAAGATTGGTGAGTTGTCCGAGGGTTCGCTATCGCTGTATCCGCGCAGGAGGGTGTGGCCCATCACGCTTTCGAGGTGGACGCCGAGCGCCCGCGCCTGGTTGTACGGTCCCGTGGAACCGTAGGCCGGGATGCGAACCATGATGATGTCGTCCTTGTACTTGCGCAGCCATTCGTAGGTGATCCCGAGCTTTTCCAGCGTTTCGGTGGCATTGTTTTCGATGAGCACGTCGGACTGCGCCACGATCCTGCCGAAGATCTCCTTCCCCTCTTCCGTCCGCAGGTCGACCGTAAAGCTTTTCTTGTTGCGATAGAGCTGGACGAAGGTGGGGTTGTAGTTCCACGGCCGCTCGCCGGGGTCGTTGTTGGGGTAGCCTCCGACCGCCGGGGGATACCGCGCAAGGAGTTCCTTCGGGGGCCGCGCAATGGTGCCGCGCGTCATCGGCTGCATCACGTGGGAGTTCTCGGCCTTCAGCACCTCGGCGCCGAGGTCGCCGAGCAGAAGGGTGGCGAAGGGCCCCGCCCAGACGACGCAGAGATCAATGACGCGTAGCCCTTCGAGCGGGAGCCGGGTCGCCGTTGCGCGAGCGGTGGGAGCTTCCCCGGCCGGGGAAGCCTTGAGTTCGGACCGGATCTCGGCACTATGCTCGTTGAGCAGCGGCGCCGGCCGTCGAAGCGACCACGGCGTCTTCGGCATGGTGAAGGGACGGCCAGGAATCTCTACCTCGCCCAGTGCTTCGTGGCTCACCCCGGTCCAGAACCCGCGGTCTCGGAAGTGCGGGTCGGCCGCGATCTCGGCAACGTCGAAGAGCGGGCCACAGAGCACGCTCGCCACCCGCGCCTTCGCCCAGATTTCACGTTTGGTATGCTCGCTGAGCCAGGCGAAGAAGTAGGCGTCCAACTCGGCGACGTTGTCCGCGTCAAGCAGCGCCCCTCGCTCGTACCACTTCGGGTCCTGCAGCCACTCTGGTTCGCCCAGCATGCGGCTGAAGCGGTCAAGCCTCACGGCGGCGGACGAGAATTCAACGTAGCCGTCGGCGCAGGGGTAGACGCCCGTTAGCGCTGGGCGGTTGAAGTGCGAAGCACGCACGGTCTTGCGTCCGGAGAACTCGAAAGCGATCGTGCTGACGTGTCTCCGATCGGCGCCGAGGAAGTGGCTGTCGGCGATCGAGTAGTCCACGCGCTGTCCGATGCCCTGCTCTTTGCTCGCCAGGATCGCCGCGAAGACGGCCACCGCTGCCGCTGATCCAGACTCCACAAGCGAGGCTGTGCCGAACATCGTCACCGGCTCACGTTCGATGATGCCCATCGTGTAGAGCTCACCTCCCAGCGCGTAAAGCGTGAGTTCGTCGCCGACGTAGTCGCGATACGGGCTCTGCTGGCCGAAGTTGCTGATCGAAATCAGGGGCAAGTCCGGTCGCCGGGCGTGGATCACGTCCCAGCCGACTCCAAGCCGGTCAAGTACACCAGGCCGGAAGCTTTCGACCACCGCGTCCGCCCGGTCTGCCAATGCCAGGAACGTCTCGCGACCCTCAGCCGTCTTCAGGTCGAGTTCAATCGATCGCTTGTTGGTGTTGAAGTAGAAGAAGGTGCCGCTCTTTTCAGGGTGCGGCACGGCACCAGGAAATGGGCCTAACGCCCGCCCTGGGTCCCCGCCCGGCCGCTCTACTTTGATGACGTCTGCGCCGAAGTCGGCAAGAAGCTTGGTGGCGTAGGGGCCGCACACGTTCTCGCTCAGGTCGAGGACGGTGAGGCCGTGAAGTGGTCCGGGCAAGGTCAGTCTCCGCTGGAAGGGTGACGGCCGGTGCCACCTGTCGGTGGGAGCGGCGGCCGCGCCGAATCCTAGCACAAAGCCCGTTTAACACGGGCGGTCCCTACCGGCCGCTAGCGCTCCCGCGCAGGCCCGGCTGAAAGTCGGCACGTTGCTCGCGGATCTGGCCGTTGAAGTCTGTTCGCGCGTACTGGGCAGCATCAACCAGGTCAGAAAGTCCGTTGAGATTCATTGACCATTCAGCCACGCCAACGCGCACGTCGACATAAGCCGCACCGGCCTCGTGGGAGAACGGTTTATTGCCGAGCACGCGCCGCAGCCGGTCCACGAACGCCCAACCGCCTTCAGTCGAACTCCCAGCAAGTAGGACAGCGACGGTGCGGGCGTCCAACTGAAACTCGTAGTCCTCGGCCCGCCGCACCTGGTCGATTCCCGCCAGGGCATTGGTCATCACTGCGGCTGGCAAGTCCACATCTGGACGCAAGGCATCACCGAGGTCGATGAGCGCCAGCGCGAACGGCTCGCCATGGCGGTGCCATCGCGACTTCAGACGGCCCCACTCGGTTTCGAGCAATTGATAGGCGGTTGGTATCGCCGCCGCCCGCTCTTCTCGTTCGGCCTCTAGCTCCACGATGTGAGCCTCGAGCCCCACGATAGTTGCTCGAAGGGAGATGGCGTACAGCACTGCGGCCGTCGCAGCTGCGGCGCTACAGATAACCAACCCGAGCAGCGCGACGACAATGATTTCCATGAGTCTCCCCGGTTAGACCGGCTCGCACTCCGCCGTGTCCCTAGATGATCGGGTGGTTGTGGCTCAGCGATAGCCCCCAGATCGAACACCGTTGGCTCGCTTATCATCGGACGGACGGACCGGCCGAACCCGGCTGGGCTCCTCGAACGCGCATAATCAATCGCGGTTCGAAAACTCGAAAGGGAGATGGAGAATGGCAGAAGACTGGGCACGGCCGCTTGTTCACTGGGAGATCCAGGCCAAAGACCCTGCGATGGCGCGGAAGTTCTACGCTTCGATGTTCAACTGGGAGATCAGCGAGGGCCGGATCGCCAACATCCCGGCCGGAATCGGCGCACCCGAACCGGGCCCCGGCGGGCACATCCGGGAGAGCGGAGCCTCCGCGTTCGTCCCGTACTTCCAGGTGCTGAAACTGCGGGAGTCGCTCGATCGCGCCGTCGAGCTCGGTGGCGCCATTTTGCGAGAGCCGTTCGACCTTCCGTCCGGCCAGACACTGGCGTGGATCGCGGACCCCGAAGGCAACCAGGTGGTGCTGGTCCAGCAGTAGGCTCGGCGGAGCGACACGGACCCCAGCCCGGCAATTTCCCTCAAGGGGAGACGCTGATAGGATACCTTCTCTGCCTCGGGGTGTAGCTCAGCCTGGTAGAGCGCTACGTTCGGGACGTAGAGGCCACAGGTTCGAATCCTGTCACCCCGACCAGCCAAGTGGCGTGCCGCCTGTTCGCGGGAGAATCCCGAACGTTCGTCGCAGCCCTTGGGCACGCATTGAAAGGCCCTCCGTACGGAGGGCCTTTCGCTTCTCTTCCGCCCTACGCGCTCAGCGCGCCGGGGGCTGCTGGATCTCCACCAGATAAAGCACGTGCGATCCGCCTCCGGCCTGCGGCAGTGCCTGCAGAAACGCCTGGAGC
Organism: Anaerolineaceae bacterium; assembly: GCA_040007415.1. Lineage (GTDB taxonomy): Bacteria > Chloroflexota > Dehalococcoidia > Tepidiformales > Tepidiformaceae > PNKC01. The sequence continues at coordinate 1,506 of JBDTVB010000121.1, read as the reverse complement.
TGGGATCGTGCCGCCTGCGTGGCCTGGGAGATGATGCCGTCCTCGATCGCCTGCTTCTGCGCGGCGCTGGTGACGCTAGCAACCGCGCCATCACGAACGTCGTGACCGCCAAAGCCGACCGTCTGGGTGACTCTGGTGAGCAGCCCTGAACCGGTTGAAATGTCGAACGACTGGCCGTCAATCTCGGTGCTGAGCATCGTCGCTTCTGGGATACGGATAACGACGACCGGTTCGGCGCCTTCGCGAAGCACTTGAATGTCGTTCGGAGAGATCTGTTGCAGGTTCACCCCCGCCGCCACCGTCACCTTCGCCCTCACGTTCAGTTCTTCGCCAGCAATCCAACCGGGGAGTGAGAGTTTAGTGAAGCCCGCGTTCAACCGCTTCTTGAATTCCGTATGGCTGTTGCTGTCGTAGCTGTTTTTCACCGTTACCAACTCGAAGGCGCGGACGCTGGAAAGCAACTGAGCGCGGTCAACGGTCACCTGACCAGCGTCTTCCACACCAACGCTAAAGAGGTTGGCATTCACCCAACGCCAGCCGAACCAGCCCGCGAACAGCAAAACAATGAGCGCCGCGATCACCACAAGCCAACTAGCTGTGCGCACTGGCGAAGGACCGGGTGCGAGCCCGACGACGTGGATAGTGAGCGGATCGCGTGTGGTCATATCAACCATTGTGGTGCGCCGCAGCTGCATTTGCCACCCGAGTTTTCCATTTGTTTACTTGGCCGAGCACCGGTCCGCCACGTCTCGTATCAACGTCCGCCTCCCCGCTCGCCCCCTGAACCACGTATCCTTGCCGCGCAGGAGGCGACCAATGGCAGACGCAGCGCAGTGGCTGGACCTCGTCCAGGAAGAGATCATCGAGCCGCAGCGACCGATCATCGATCCTCACCACCACCTCTGGGACCGCAACGGCAACCGCTACCTGATCGACGAACTGGTGGCTGACACTGGCAGCGGCCACAACATCGTCAGCACCGTGTTTATTGAATGTTTCTCGATGTACCGCGCCGCTGGTCCGGCGCCGCTTCGCCCGGTCGGTGAGACCGAGTTCGTGCAGGGCGTCGCAGCGATGAGCGCGAGCGGCGGATTTGGGCCGACGCGGGTGGCCGAGGGGATCATCGGCTTTGCAGACCTGACCCTGGGCGAAGGCGTGGGCGAGGTGCTCGATGCCCATCTCTCCGCCAGCCCAACGCGCTTTCGCGGCATTCGCCACGCCGTCGGCTGGGATGTCAGCGCCGACATTCGGAACTCGCACACCCGTCCTCCCGAACATCTTCTGCTGGACGAAAAGTACCGCCTTGGGGCGGCTGAGCTGAGCCGTCGCGGCCTCGTGTTCGAAGCGTGGCTCTACCACTCCCAGATCCCGGAACTGACGAGCCTCGCGCGGGCGCTGCCCGAGCTGACTATTGTGCTGGACCACTTCGGCGGGCCGCTCGGCATCGGGCCGTTTGCGGGGCATGCGGATGAGGTGTTCGAGAACTGGAAACGAAGCATCGATGAC
>JBDTVB010000120.1:0-6115 GCA_040007415.1 Anaerolineaceae bacterium | reverse complement strand
CCTTTCACCACCACACCGCGGTTCGCGGTGTAGGCGATAAGGCCTTCACTCGCCAACCGCCGGAACGCTTCGCGCACCGGCGTTTGCGAGACGTGCCACCGAGCCGCCGCTTCTTCCTGACGCAAGTGTTCTCCGGGACGAAGGTCACCGGCCACGATGGATTCGCGGATCGCGTCGTAAACAACGTCCGCCTTCGTGCGGCGCGAGGTGCGTTGAAGGGTCACCTTCCAAGGATACGCCGGTGACGTGCCTTCTGCCCCCAGGAGAACTGGATTGGAGCAGCGACCCACCGTGTAGACTGCCGCTGTGGAACCGGACGAGCATCCCGAAGCCGCAACACCAACGCCGAACTCGCTTGAGTCGCGCCTCCGCGGGCTGCGCACTCGCATCAGCGATCTGAAACCCGACGATCTCCTTCTCCTCGACGAAGTAACCGACCAGATCGGCCGCACGCGGAAGCTGCTTGGGGGTGATTCCGACGCCGCAGCGGAAGCCGCTCTCGCCCGTTTCGGCGGCCAGGTAGACCTCGAAGCGCGAATCTCCGCCGAACTCGCCATCGAACAGCCCCTGGCCGAGCCAGCGCAATTCGAAAAAACGCACCGCCGTGCTATCCGTGCCCTCGAGGTGCTTGATCGGGAAGGCTACCGCGAACCGCGCGTCCCTCGGTTGGGACCCCTCACGCCCGTCGCCGTATGGGGCGCGGCGTTCGTCGCCGAGTACATCGTGAAGTCTTACGCCGAGGGTATTGTTGGGTCGCTGCGGAAGCTTTACTCCCGCCGCGAAGCGCAATGCGCGCCCGCCGCACCCGAACGCCGGCTGCTCGCCCACGCTCGGATTGAGATGGATCGGTTGGCCCCGTCATTCTCCGGTGGCGGAGTCGGCGCCCCTTTTCTCATAGTTGGCGGATTGCTGGTGCCGCTGATCGCGTCGGTCTCGCAATACCTCGGGGCGATTGATTTCGCGAATCGCGGCGTACTCACCGTAGGCATCGGGATCCTTTTCGTGCTCTTCTTCCTGCTCTCCGCGATGCTCCTGGCCGGTGCCTCAGTCGCTCGCCGCCGGTGCCGATTGATCATGCAGCCGGCGCTTACCGCGCTCTGGGCGTCAATCGGTCACGCCGGGAAACCGCCCGAAGACGATGCAACGATGTTCGCCACCCTCGCGATCGCCATGGCCGGCGTGCTCTGGTTCGTATTGCCCGCAGCGGCCGCACTCATCTACTTCGTCTTCTAGGTTTTCGTTCGCCCCGGCACCAGCTCTCGTAGCGCGTCTTCGAGCGCCGTCTCGTAGATCGGGGCGCGAGCCACTTCGCGGTTGTTCGCAAGCACCACGGGAATTGCGAACACATACCGCCGCTGAAGTTCAGGGTCCGAGTCGATTGCAATGACAGAAATCTTGAGCGGTAGGCGGCGAGAAAGACGTTCCAGCATCGCCTCCGCTTGCGCGCAGAGGCCGCAGTTCGCGTTCCCGTAGAGGGTCACCTGGAGCGGTGTCACGCGGGTCAGGCAGGACTAGCTGGAGGGCTATCGTCGGGCGGCGGCAGGTCCCCCCAGACGCGGTCGGCGTACTCGGGTGTAATCGGCCCCGGCTTGCGATAGAAGATTCCAGCCATGATCACCGCGAGACCGATCAGTAACCCGCTGACGAGCTGCGGCGTAGGGATGTCGAAGTACGTCTTTTCGTCTACCCGCGTGTACGAAAGGAAGAAGCGCATGAGTCCGTACATCGCCACGTAGCTGCAGAACAGCCATCCGGGAACGCGCAGGAATCGCCTCGCGACGAAGAGCAGGATGCCCAGGATCAGCAGGTCGCCCAGCATTTCGTAGCCGCCAGCCGTCGGATGTACGGCGCAGTTACCTAACGGGTCCGAAGCGAGCTTGGCGCACTTCTCGGGGTACAAGTTGTGAAAGTAGGTGTATTGCGGGCTGGCCGGATTCGTGTACTCCACGCCCCACGGCAGATCAGTCTGCTTGGCGATGTGCTCACCGTTGACCAGGTCGCCGAGTCGCCCGATCGCCTGGCCGAGGATCATCCCTGGCCCAGCCGCGTCGAACGTGATCCCAATCGGCCATTTGTGCAGCAGCGAGTAGATCAACCCACCGAGTACGCCACCGATTAATCCGCCGTAGAGCGTGATACCGCCTTCGGTTACTCCTGTGATCGCCTTCAGTGGGTCATCGCTGAACCGGCTGCCCCAGTGCTCAATGACGTAGAACAGCCGCGCGCCCACAATCGCGCACGGCACGCCGACAAGCGCCACTTCCTGCGCAACCTCGGTCGGGATCCCGTCCTTCTTCGCCAGCCACACGGACAGCGTCACGCCGCCGATAATCCCCAGCGCCGTGAACAGACCGTGCCATGTGAGCGTGAACGGTCCGATGTCGGCGAGCGTGGGATCCCAGTTGATCGTGATCGAAAGGAACGGCAGGTAAGCGAGCAGGAACATCGGTCGATAAGGTACAGGGTTGAGTCCGCACGGAATAGCGAACCTTTGCCCATCATTTCCCTGCGAGCTGACTACTTCCCGATTGCTATCCCTAGTGCGAGTGCCTCGCGCGCCGCCACGGCCAGCGCGTCCACCCGGTTGTGGTTGATGTTCGTCGAGTGGCCCTTCACCCAAACCCACTCCACTGCATGGTATTCCACCATCTCGGCCAGCTGTTTCCAAAGGTGGACGTTCTGCACTTCGCCGCGGCTTGCGGTGCGCCAACCGTTGCTCTCCCACTTCCGCACCCAGCCCTTGGAAAAGCCGTTGTGGACGTACGTGGAATCGGTGTGCAGGACCACCGTGCAGGGCTTTTTCAGCGCCCGAAGCGCCATGATCGCGCCAGTGAGCTCCATCCGGTTGTTGGTGGAGTTGGGTTCGGCTCCAGAGAGTTCCCGCGTTTTGCCGTGGACGGGCGAAATCAGAAGGGCCCCCCAGCCGCCCCATCCGGGGTTCGGCGAGCACGCGCCATCGCAGTAGATGTGCACCAGGGGCCGGGATTCAACTGCCATCCATCCAAGCGTACCCCATCAACACGCGCCTCAACACGCGCCGCCGCCGGTGACTGGTGCCTGTCTGATCTTCGCGCGGTTGTGCCAACCGTTCAGCGGATACCGAATCGCCACCCGTCTCGGCCCCGGCTCCGGTTCACCGGTCGTTCGGCCGCGCGCGCCGCGCCTTGACTTCCGCCAACGTCTCACCGAGCACCAATTCCAGTGCTGCGATGTGCTCCGCATCGTGGCGCGCCCACGCCTCGACGAGCGCCGTGATGCTGAAGTCGCCCCCCTCAGCGCGCTGGCCCTTCCGCTCCCAGTCAGCCGCGTCAAGACCGCGCAAAATCGCAATACTGGCCTGGCGTTGGAGGGCGAAATCGCCGAGCAGCCACTCCTTGCGGTCACGCGACCTTCGCCGTCCGGGCTCCCATTCCGCTCCGTCCATGAAGCGCAGAATCGGCGCCTCTTCGGCCAGCATGCGTTCGAGCGCCAGGCGCATGCAGAGGTACTCGTCGTCACGAAAGTGCGCCAGCAGCGTACGGGCGCTCCACTGGCCCGGTAGAGCTGCGTTCAGCACCGCATCGTCGGCTTCGGCCACAAGGTGGGCGAGCATACCGGGGGTGGCGGCGAGTTGGGCCATTGCGTCGTTCTGCATCTCCCCATTCTACCTTCACCCCTGGAATTGACCTGGTTTCACAGTCAGCCGCGTTGCCCTGTACGATCGCGGAATATGCGCCAGGTAATTGAGTCGCGCGTCCGCGCGAACGATGTTGAAATCGCCGTCTTCGATTGGCCGGCAAGCGGCCCCACCGTCTTCTTCGCCCACGCCACCGGGTTCCACGCCCGTTGCTGGGACCAGGTCATCGAACGCCTGCCCGGCCTCCACTGCGTTGCTATCGACATGCGCGGCCACGGCCGCAGCGAAAAACCAGCTCCTCCGTACGCCTGGCGAAACTTCGCTGTTGATGTTGTTGAGGTGGGACGCCAGCTTGGCTTCCACCATGTGCTCGCCGTCGGTCACTCGAAGGGCGGCTATGCGATAACGCTGGCTGCTGCGCTCGACCCCGGACTCTTCGGCAAGCTGCTGCTCGTTGACCCCGTCATCCTTCCGCCTTCGGCCTACCTCACGAGTCGTGAGGGGGAACACTTCGCTGCAAAGCGCCGCAATCGCTGGGCCTCGCCGGATGAAATGTACGAACGCTTCGCCAGCCGCCCGCCGTTCAACGGCTGGGACCCGGCGGTCCTCCGTGACTACTGCCAGTACGGCCTGCTTCCTGCACCTGACGGCGACGGGTTCGTCCTTGCCTGCCCACCGGAGATCGAAGCGGCCACCTACGCGGCCAGTGGTGGCGAAGCGATCTATGAGCAGATCGCCAATGTGCGAATCCCCGTGCGCATCCTTCGCGCCAGGGGCCGCATGGACGCCGCCCAGATGGACATGAGCAGTTCGCCTACTGCTCCAGACCTCGCCTCTCACTTCGCCAACGCGGAGGATGTCCCTCTTCCTCAGCATTCGCACTACCTGCCCATGGAGGCGCCCGCGCTCATCGCCGGCCACATCCTCGAAATGACCCGGGATGCCGCCCCCGCGAAGTAGGCCCGGCGCCGCTCCGAGCAGGTCACTTTGGATCGAACCACGCCTCACACCGCCGGCAGCGCCGCCACACCGGAGGCTAAACGGGGCCCCCGCCCCATTTGCCCTTCGGGCCGCCCCTCCACAGTCGCTCGCGCCAAGACGCGAAAGCCAACCTGGCGAGAGTCAGTACCGCGACTGGCGGGAGCGGAGGGCTGCCCGGCCTATGCACGGAACCCAAGCCATTAGTACCGCGTGCATGAGGCCACGAAAGTACACCATTTGTTGGCAGAGGGTCTCGCCTCCGTAGAACCCCTCGTTGGGCCCGGCGGGGGTGACTGACGGACTTGGTGCGATGCGGCGGTTCATTCGGGCGTCGATTCGATCGAACACGGGTGCAACATGCAATTCTCCCACTTAGAGCGCATGGCAGCCGCCGGAATCGCCTGGTGCCCTACCGTCGCCCTCGTCAGCGGGTTCCTGCTCGGTCAAGAGCACCCGACGCCGACTTCCAAATCCGCGCTCGGCGCTTAAACACCGATGAGCTCCGGGAATTACTGCAGCGTCACCTCGGCGAAAAAGTCCTTTGCGCTGCCATCAGAGAACGTGCGCGTGAAGTCGATTCGCAGCTTGTCGCCGGTCTTGCGCGAACGCAGCACGTCGCAGAACGCGCCGACGGACTCGACGCTCACGTTGTCTAGGTAGTAGACCAGGTCCGAGTAGCCGAGACTCGCCGCCGCCGCCGGGCTACCGGTATCCACGCCGGTGACCACCAGGCCATCGATGTACGCCAGCTTCACGTTCAGCTGCTGCGCCAGCCCCTGGTAGTTTTGCTCGAGCCGCATCCCCAGGTAGTTGATGTTCTTCCCGGCCTTCAGCTTGTCCGCCACGAACTTCGCCTCGGCCATCGAGATCGCATAGTTCGCGTTCTGGGCGCTCACCGAGCGCAAGGTGTTCATCCCGATAACTTCGCCGCGCGCGTTGACGAGCGGCCCTCCACTGTTCCCGCCGTTGATCGCCGCGTCGGTTTGAATTAAGTCCTGGAGACCGTCGAAGCTGTCGCCGGACTTGCTGACAATGCCGCGCGTAACCGTCAGCTTGTCGGACCCCGAATCCGTGAACGTCCCCGGGAAACCGAGCGTTACAACCGCTTCCCCGGTGGCCACCTTCTTGCTGTCGCCAATCGAAGCTGGTTTGAAGTTCCCGCGTTCTACTTCCAGCAACGCCACGTCATCGCACGGGCTCAGCGCCACCACTCGGGCGCTGATCTGCTTCTGGTCCACCGGGTCCACCACCTTGATCGAACCGGCGCCGAGTACCACGTGCGCGTTTGTCAGGATGTGCGTCCCATCCTCCCAAACGATCCCGCTACCGCCGCCTGTACCGGCCGGGTACGTTGCCTTGATGTGCACGACCGAACCGGTGAGCTTCGCGACGATCTCTTGGGGAGTCAGCTCCTTTGGCACGGTTGCCGTGGCGGTCGTCGAGCCGGTTGCTGCCGCGCTAGGTGTAGTTCCCACACTCGTTTTCGGCGTGTCATCGCCACCGCCACAGGCGGCCGCC
>JBDTVB010000119.1:0-6147 GCA_040007415.1 Anaerolineaceae bacterium | reverse complement strand
GTCACCCAGTCGCGCATCGCTTCGTTGATGGCATCCTTCAGCGTCTTGCTGCCGCTATCGACAGGCACAACGGTCGCGCCGAGGATCTTCATCCGGAAGACGTTCAACGACTGGCGCTGGATGTCCTCGGTGCCCATGTAGACGGCGCATTCAAGGTTCATCATCGCGCAGACCGTTGCGGTGGCGACGCCGTGCTGGCCGGCGCCAGTCTCGGCGATGACCCGCGGCTTGCCCATCCGCTTGGCCAGCAGCGCTTGCCCGAGGGCGTTGTTGATCTTGTGGGCGCCAGTGTGGGCGAGGTCCTCACGCTTCAACCAGATGCGCGCGCCGCCGCACTGCTTGGTCAGCCTCTCAGCGAAGTAGAGTGGCGTCGGCCGCCCGACGTAGTGTTTGTTCAGGTCGTCCAGTTCGGCCTGGAAGGCGGGGTCGGCGCGAGCCTCGTTGTAGGCCGCCTCCAGCTCTTCGTGCGCGCCAACCAGGGTCTCCGGGATGTACCGCCCGCCAAATTCGCCGAACCGCGGCGACAGTGTTGTCTCAACGCTCAATGCGTACCCCTTTCGCCGCGCGAATGAAGGCGCGGATCTTCTCGATGTCCTTGCTGCCGTTTGTCTCGACGCCGGTTGAGACGTCGACCGCCCACGGTTCCACCTGCCTGACTGCTTCGGCCACGTTCTCCGGGGTGAGCCCGCCCGCGAGGAAGAAAGGCGTCCGCCGGGCGACTTCCTTCGCGACCTCCCAATCGAACGCTTCGCCGGTACCGCCGTAAGCCCCTGATGATGCTGTGTCCAGGAGAATGCCCGCCGAGGCGGCAGGTGTTGCTGCATCCCAGACGTCGAATTCAGTTGTACCGGGCGCCACGTGGATGGCTCGGATGACTGGTAGATGGACTCGCGACGCGAACTCGGAGGACTCGCCCCCTGACAGTTGGACCAGGTCCAGCCCCGCGGCGTCGGCTATGTTGTTCACGCCGTCCACCTTCATATCTGCGAAGACGCCGACGATCAGCGGGCGCCAGCGAGTCGCGGCCTGTTCGATCTCATCCGCCCAGGCGCCAAACCAGCTGGCGGCGGAGACGTCCCCTCGACGCGGACCGTCGAAGCTGGCATCACGGCCCTGGGTACGCTTCTCTTTGAGCACCTCGATGATGTCGTGGCACTGCTGCGGGGTGACCTTGCGTTTCGATTCGGCGAACATGATGCCGATGAAGTCCGCCCCGGCCTTCGCCGCTTCAAGGGCCGTCTCGGGGTCGCGCAGACCGCAGATCTTGACGAGCGTCATTTGCGGCCCACCAGCGTTCGGATCGCCGCCGCCGGGTCCTCTGCGACCATCAGCGCCTCGCCGACGAGCACCGAGCCCGCACCTGCAGCCTGGAAGCGCTCAACATCGTCCCGCGTACTGATGCCGCTCAGTGCCATCAGCAAGACATCGCCGCTCACCTGCTTTGCCAGCCGGTCGGTTGTCCCGAGGTCAACGCGGAAATTGCGGAGGTCGCGGTTGTTGATGCCGATGACGCGTGCGCCGCTTGCGAGGGCGCGTTCCATTTCGTCGGCGTTGTTCACTTCCACAAGCGGCTCCATACCGAGCGAACGCGAACGTTCCATCAGGCGACAGAGCTTCGCGTCGTCCAGCGAGGCGACGATGAGCAGCAGGCTATCCGCGCCATGGACGCGCGCTTCCAGAACCTGGTACTCGTCGATGATGAAATCCTTGCGGAGGATAGCGGGCCGGTCCCGGCCCACAGCCTCGACGGCTGCACGGATTACCGCCATGTCCTCAAGGCTGCCCTTGAACCACGTCGGCTCGGTGAGTACGGAGATGCCTGCCGCCCCGCCGTTGGCGTACTTTTTCGCCTGCGCCACCGCATCAAGGCCGGGAGCGATGTCGCCCTTGCTGGGCGACGCACGCTTCACCTCGGCGATCAGGGCCATTGGCGCCTCGCGGCGCAAGCGTGCGTCGAAGTTCATGACCTCGGGCGCGGACGCCAGCAACGCTTCCAGTGCGGACGCAGGAGTAGCACCCTTCGCCACGCGTACATCGTGTTCGCGACGCGCAACGATCGTGTCGAGGATGGTGGGGCTACCCAATCGCCGCCTCCTTGCTCAACGCGATGTAGCTGTCCAACACTTCGCGGGCACGGCCTGAGCCGATGGAGTCGCGGGCTATCTCGACGCCGGCCGGGTAGTCCCCAGCGGTACCGGCCGTCACGAGGGCGGCTGCGGCGTTCATCAGTACGAAGTCCGTGACGGCACCTTCTGAACCATCGAGCACGGCGAGCAAAGCTCCAGCATTTTGTGTGGCGTCACCGCCAACGACTGCGCTCACCGGATGAGAAGACAGTCCGAAGTCCGCCGGACGAAGCTCCACTTCGCTGACCGCACCGTTTGCTACCGCCCAGCCGAAGGTCACTCCCGCGGGGCTGATCTCATCGAGGCCCTCAGCGGAGTGGATGACCAATGCGCTTTGCAGACCGCGCAAGCGGAACGCTTCGGCCATGACCGGCCCAAGCGCTTTCGCGCCGACGCCAACGAGCATGGCGCGCGGGCGCGCGGGGTTGGTGAGTGGGCCGAGGACGTTGAAGATCGTCCTCGTCCCGAGTTCGCGTCGTGGTCCCCCAACGTGGCGGAACGCGGGATGGAAGCGCTGCGCAAAGAGGAAGCAGAAGCCGCAACTTTCAATGATCCCTGCCGCCTGGTCGCCGCTCAGATCGAGGTTCGCGCCCAGCGCTTCGAGGACGTCGGCGCTGCCGCACTTGGATGAGGCGGCGCGGTTCCCGTGCTTGGCGACGCGCACTCCCGCCCCAGCCACCACGAGGGCGGCCGTAGTTGAGACGTTGAAAGTGTCCATACCGTCGCCGCCAGTGCCGACTATGTCGATGACGTCGTCCGCTGGCACGAATTCGGCGTGACGTTGAGTCACTTCGAGACAGGCCGCGATTATCTCCGGCGTTTCGCCGTGCATGCGCAGGGCCGCCAGGAACGCGCCGATCTGGGCTGGCGTGGCTGCGCCGGTCATAATCTCCTCGAGCGCCTCCGCGGCCTGTGCCCCGCTCAGGCTGTTCAATTCGACGAGGGCGCGGATCGCTGCCTGCATCACCATCGGCCGCCCTCCATAGCGAGGAAGTTCCTCAGCAGGTCCTTGCCATGCTCCGTCGCGATCGATTCGGGGTGGAACTGGACGCCCTCGACGGTTAGCTCGCGATGGCGGACGCCCATGATCACGCCGCTCTCAGAGCGCGCCGTAACTTCCAAACATTCAGGCAGCGTAACTGGCGTCCCGGCAAGCGAATGGTAGCGCGCGCCCCGGAAACCTGAAGGCAGCCCGGCGAAGACGCCCTTGCCATCGTGCTCAATGACGGATTGCTTGCCGTGCTTGATTTCGCCGGCACCGGCGACCGTCCCGCCGAACACTTCGTAGATGCACTGGTGGCCGAGGCAAACCCCGAGCACGGGCACCTTCCCGGCAAATTCGCGAATCACGTCGCGAGAGATACCCGCCTCGGAAGGATTTCCCGGGCCAGGCGAGATGACCACATGGTCCGGCTTCAACTCCCTGCATTCTTCGAGCGTGACCTGGTCGTTCCGGCGAACGATGACCTCAGCGCCGATCTCGGCGAGGTACTGGTAGAGGTTGTAGGTGAAGCTATCGTAGTTATCGATCAGCAGGGTAGTCATCCGTCCATCCCTTCTTCGTAGGCAAGGTCTTCAGCCACGAGGCGGAGGGTAGCCGCGAGTTCATCAGGCGAGTAGCCAAAGCCTCGTTTGTCCAGCTTGAACTTGGCGCCCAGGTAGGCCGGGTCGTACGAGGCTCGAGAACGCAAGTTGAGCGGGTAGCTGGTCCCCGGTTCGCCCATCAACGCCACCAGGAAGTAGCCGTCCCCGGCGGAGCGGGTGAAGCTTGCGACCTCCTCTAGCAGCGGAATGAGCGCGAGTTCTAGCCCCCCGCACCGGTAGAAACGAACGCCCACGTGTGCGATCTGCTTGGTCAGCGTGGTGCCCGTCATAGCGACCCCAGGCTTTCCTGCACGATCGCGAATATTTCCGTCGGAGACTTAACGGTGTGGTCTGGCTTCGCATCGAGCAGCAGCTCGGCATCGAGGGTTCCCCAGAGCGCGGCCACGGACAGGCAACCAGCGTTCCGCGCGGCCCACACGTCCGCCGGACTGTCACCGATGAAGAGGATGTCATCTGCGTCATCGATGCAGATGCGGTCCATCGCGGTGAAGATCGGCTCCGGGTCTGGCTTATGCAGATCCGTATCATCGAACCCAACAACCGCCCGGAAGTAGCGCAAGAGCCCGGCCCGGCTGAGCTCTTCAGTCGCCCCCCAGGCATCCTTGGAGGTCACCACCGCCATTGGGATTTCGACTTCGAGGAACGCCTCGAGCACCGGTTCGATGCCCTCAAACGGAGACATGGTGCGATCCAGCGTGTAGTAGCGGTCGCGGTAGACGGTCGCGAAACGTTGGTAGTCGTTGCCGACGAGCCGACGCCCAAGGTCTTCCAGGGTGCCGCCGCGGTGCGAAACCCAGAGGGCGATCGGGTCCGTCTTGCCGCCCACAACTGTTTCATAGGCGTGTGCCAACGCGTTCATTCGGCCGGGAAGCGTATTCAGCAGGGTGTCGTCGAGGTCCCAGAGCACGGCCTTTGGCTTCATCGGGCCGACCTCACAAGCGCCCCGGCGACAGGGAAGCCAGTTGATTTGCGTCCAATCATGGCTGGCTCCGTCCGGGCCGGGCGATTCCGCGTTCTGCGAAGACCTCTTCCATCGTCGGCCAGGCGGCCACTGCGGCTGGGAAGCCAACGTAGACCGCGACCATCTTCATCGCTTCGATGATGGCGTCGGCGCTCGCCCCGTGGTTGAGCGCACCACCGATGTGCGACTTGAGCGAAGCATGCTGTCCGGCGGCCGCGAGCATCACGACGACCATCAGGCTGCGCGTGCGCCGGTCGAGTGCTGTCCCCTGCCAGACGTCGCCCATGGAGAAATCGAGGATTGCGTCGGCGAGTTCAGGGCAGCCCGCGCGCAGATCCGCTTCGGCGTTGGGGTCGCCTCCGCTGAGAGTGCGGAGGACATCGAGACCGGCTGCGCGTTTGGTTGGGAATGCGGGAAGTTCCGCTGCGAACGTGAGGGGTATCTCGGGAGTCTCGTTGAGACTCCCTCGCATGGCGCGCAAGATGGCTTCGCTGGGATCCTCGCGTGGGATGATCCCAAACGCGGCGAGGATGGCGGTCCGCAAGCTCTCGTCCATCACCAGGTTGTGCAGGTCCAGTGGCTCGAACCAGCCCATGTCGTGATCGGCCGGGACGGACGGCTCACCCGTCCAATCGGGTGCTGCGAAGTAGAGGTTGTAGATGATTCGGCCGTCGCTGTCGGCGAGATGAACCGTCTCGAGGAAGTCCTCCTCGATCGTTAGGACGTTGACGCCGAGGCGCGTGAGGATGGCGTCCATCTCCTCATCCGCGTCCGCCTGGCCGGGCGCCAGTGGGCCACCCGGAAGCTCCCATGCCGTGCGTGCGTGCGGCCGCACGAGCAAGAGCTTACCTTCGCGTGCGATGATCGCGCCGAGCTGGATGCGATTTGGAGTCATGTGGTTTTCACCGCCTGGGTGTTCAGAACGCTGAGCAGAAGGATCTTGAGCGGCGCTGGGAGTTCGGTCTCGGGCAGGTCGTCCGCAGTCAGCCATGTGCCCGCCGCGGGCTCGATTTCGTTCGCCCATTCCCAAACCGTGTAGAAGCCGGAAAAGCGGGGCTCAGATTCCGCCGGGTGCTGGTAGTCGAAGGCGCCCTGGGCCCAGATAACGCTGGACACGATCCCGAGTTGGTCGGCGAGGTAGGCGCGCAGTTCAACCTTACGGTCTTCGGCGAGAGGCTGAAAGACGCCCCCTGGCAGGCCAAGCGTCCCCTTATGCCAGCTGAGGAAGACTCGCTGGTCGCGCACAAGCAGCGCGTAAACGCATTCCGGCCGCCTATCCATAGCCCAGGCTCCCGGTGCGCATCTCCGCGGCCGCGATCTCGGCGAGGTCGATCGCTCGCATCATCGCCGTCGCCTTGTTGCGGGATTCCAGGTACTCCTCTTCGGGCGTGCTGTCGTAGACCACGCCGCCAGCCGCCTGGACGTAGGCGAGACCATCCTTCATCCAGATGGTGC
>JBDTVB010000118.1:0-6167 GCA_040007415.1 Anaerolineaceae bacterium | reverse complement strand
CGAGCAGCGATGACCCGAGAAGCGTCACCCTTGTTGACGCCGTCAACACCTGACCAGGTGGGCGTAGCGTCCGACGGCGCGGGGTCTGACCCGGCGAAGGCGCGGGTCCGTTCAGTCAACAATGGGAAAAACACTGACCAGACACAAGGAACAGGTGGCGGGAGTCAGGTTCGACTCCTATCCCGGCATTTCCGCAGGTCAGCGGCATAATTATGGTGGAGGTGGCGGGAATCGAACCTGTCCGAACCTTCGGGAACCATCGGAAACCGTTGCGTTTGCGCACAAAGTCTCGGGACCCTTCAGATGCTGTTGGGTCCCATCGGATCCGGCCGTTGACGCCGTCAACACCTCCTTGTCTAACAGCAAAGGAGCGGACTCATAGGTCTACGAGAGGTTCGTCAGTCGGCGAGGCCTCGGAGAAAGTTCATAAGGTACGGGTCGTCTGCCTCGTGCGGGTAGGCATTTCGGTACATCTCCACGGCTTGTTGGGCGGTCTCGAAATCGCACGCCTGCCACAAGACCACGAGGTCGTCGTAGTCACGGGCTCGCGCCGCGTTCAGCTTCATCACGAAGACCTGGCGCAGCGGCGCACCCAGCACTGTCAACCGACCGTGGGTCAGCAACACCTCACACTCGGCTTCGTCGAAGGCGGCGGGGCGGAAGGCCGTGGCGGAGTCGTTCAACCACGCCGGCGCCAGGTGGCGCAGCTGAGCCACCTGGACGATCGGCGCCCTCAGCTCAGCGTCGATCCGTCGCACCGAGTCGACGTCCACCGTCGTCTGGCGTAAACCATGCATCGCCAGCAGCGAGCCGCCGACCACAACGATGGTGTGCCGCGGTCCTTCAGCCGGAAGCGCGTCTGCAACGTCTCGCAGGTGTGCCAGGATCTCTTCGCGACCCAACGGGATGTCAGGCACCGACGCTTCCCGGTTCCCGCCACACGCTGTGCTCATCGATACTCAAACCTCGCGCAGCCAGTTCACGGGGCGTTGCAGCCTTCGCAGCCTTCTGCATGCCTGGAGTGCCCGGTGTGACCCACTGCTGTGGCAGCGGGGGGACCCGTCGAACCCACGGCGGACGAGGCAGCCCGGCGTCGTTACAAATCTTTTCCGCAATCCCCGCTAGCAAAGTGTCCATCACTGCAGATCCAGACGGGGCCGGCATACGCAGGGTCGCCGCCGCCTTCTGCTCAGGATGGAGTGTCAGGTGGTCGACGAAGGCGCGCAGCCGCGTCCAGTCCGGGCGGTCGCCGCGCGTGGATTCTTTCCACGCGTCAGCCAGGCTTGCGATCTCCGGTCCCGGCGAGCGACGAGTAGCAACTTCGAGTTCTTGGCCAGCAGCACCGACAAGGCGGGCCAACATCCCCACCGTCGGGTCGACCTGGCCAGCTTCGATGCGCAGGACGGTCGATGTCGCGACTCCCGCACGCTCGGCAAGGGAGCGCAGCGAAAGGCCAGCGCTCGCCCGAGCGTCTCGAACCAGGGTCGCTGCCATCGCCACGGGTGTAAGCATAAATGCAACGCCTCCCGAGGTCAACCGCCGGAGACCTTTGGAAGACGGCGGCCAACGTTGACGCCGTCAACAGAACTGATCCGACTCGAGAGGCCGCGCACAGGGGCGCCCTCACAAGTGCACAACACGCCCAAACCGACAAAACCCGCCAAACTCTTTCAGGAGGAGGCGGGAGTCAGGTTCGACTCCTATCACGTCATTTCCCCAGGTCAGAGCCATGATCAAGTGGAGGTGGCGGGAATCGAACCTTGCCCAACCATCTGGAACCATCGGGAACCGTTGGCGCTAGGCACGAGGTCTCGGGGACCGTCCGGTCCCGTCGGGAAACATGTGAACCTGTTGTTGACGGCGTCAACAGCACATCCCCCCGAGGTACAGACTGCCTGAGGAACGCTAGCCGGACTCCGCTGACTGCCATGCATCACGGACGGCGTCGAGCGCTCGGCGGCGGTGACGCGCATCGCGTTTGGTGACCGAGCGCGTGACGCCACGCGACCTCGTCCAGCGGCTTGTCGAACACCCACCCTGCTGGCGGGAGCCGTGCGGTCCATTCCGGACGAAGACCCGGACGGCAGCAGCATCGATTAGGTCACGCTCACCCAGCGCCCAGCGCCCAGCGCCCAGCGCGTACAGGTCTCGTGGGGCATGGCGTTCGATCCAGGCCGTCGGTTTCGCGGCTGCGAAGCCGGCAGCCGTGAGCGTCCGGAGCCTGGCCGGCGAAGCGCCGAGTAGCGCTGCTGGATGTCAGCGACCTCGGTTGGCCACAGAAGGCTTTCGCCGGTGACGAGCTCGACCTGGATACCCAAGTGGTCGTCGACGATCGGGGTCGCCGGCCGCGATCCGGCGGTTCCACCGAAAAAGACGAGCTCGTCACAGGGCACGGCTTAGGTGACCGCGGCGAGCCCCTTACTCGTACGTATGTCACACTCGCAGTTCTTGATCATGGGTAGTTAGAGGCCGACATGAGGTCACAGAACGACGCAGTTGTTCTCGGCGGCAAAGATCAGTCGCCTGAGTCGCCTGATGCCCGTACGCAGGAGGGAGGTCCGAATGGCATGCATGAGGTGGGGACCACTCTTAGCCTGAGACTCAGCGCTCTGCGATCACTGGTGGTTTTGGTCCTCGCGGCACTTTTCGTTGTCGGCACCTCCACTACAGCATTTGCATTTCACGAGTACTCAACCGCAGGCGAATCGAGTGGCGTCGGTTTCACCGGGGTCAAGGTGACCCGATTTGACGTGTCCGTTAGTGGAATACCGAATGATGGGTGCCAGAACCCGTACAGCGGCAGTCCTGTGTACCAAACGCAGTGGGTCCTAATGAAGGCGGATGCAAGCAAGTGGGTTGAGATCGGGACTGGCCATCAGTGTGGCGATAACTATCGGTACACCTTTGCCGGATATGGCAACGCCTCCGGATGGCACCCAATCAACGAGATTACGGCGGGCGGGTCGGCCAACGCCCACACCTTCAAGGTGTGGCGGGACGGTGGAAGCTACTTCTTCTCGAAGGACAACGACGGAATCGCTGGCGTTACGCTCTCGAACGACGATGAGGGTCCATACGTCGACATGGGCTTGGAATCCTATGCAGCGAACGCGCATGTTGACTGCAACAACAACTTTGAGCTCTCCTTCAAGAAGGGCAACAACTCGTGGAACAACTGGGATGGGCGAGACCGGCGAAACGTGTCCCACTCAGCCATGCACGGAGTCTGGGCCAGCGACACCACGTTCCGAACATCTCAGAATGAGGGTTGCGCATGACTGAGACCCTGCGACTCTCAAGCCTCGCGGTTCTACTGATTGTGCTGCCCTTGACAGGGTGCGGCGAAGGCCGGAACGCCACGGTCCAGCCCGCTGCTGCGTGCGAGGCAGTCAGCGAGGCCTTTCCCGACTACGGCATCAAGTCAGTTGAGCGCAGCGCCGAAGTCACCTTTAGCGAGATCGAGTCCTGGTTCAGGGTGAGGTCAGAAGAGAGTGTCCCGGCGGAATCGTATGACGCGTATAGGGAACTTGTGCCGCAAGACAGGTTGACCGTCTGTGTCATGGCCGCCTCGAATCTAGCTCCCCCCGGACCACCGTCAAAGGACAGACCTGCGGCAGACACCCTTGTGGCGATCATTGACCCGGAAGGTGCACCCCACGTGGATGCCATGGGTCCACGTGGCCCGCTGCTGGCGGAATTTGATCTACTGAGAACCGCAGAGAGCGACAGCTCCTGACAACAGAAGAAGGTGCCTCCGCCCACAGGCCGGATTCCACCCTCGACACAGAGGCCCTACGCTGGCGCTCAAAATGGCCTAGTCAGTGACACCGTTGAACTTGAACACGTGAGTCCATCCTCACTGAACCTGGGATCCCGGCGCCTACTCGACGCGGCGAGTCGAACCACCCAGACTCTTCCGGGAGCCTTTGTGCAGCCTGGCCACACGCACCCGGGGTCTTGTTCGAGTACTGCAGTGGCGGACTTAGCTGGGCCGTGCGAGGAGAATCCTTGAGCATGTCTTAAACGTGGTACCGCACGTGCCTTCTTTATGCCGTGGCATCGAGCGTGTTTGCCGGTGCAGGCTGGGCTGCTGCCGCTGCGCGTACGGGAGTAGCTCATCTAGATACGCGTGTTTGACGGCCTTCGTGCGATGGCGCGGGACCTTGTGGGTTGAGGACCGGAGCCCGTTGTCTGGGTCGACGAAGACAAGGTCACACCCAGCCATTCGTGCCGCGGCCCGTTCTACCCATGCGGTCCGACACTCCCCTCGCCCCGCTCGAGCGCGATTGGCAGTCCGGCCAGATCCAGGGATTCAGAGAAGTAGGCGGTATCGCTGGCTAGCACGCCCACCACCCTCTCAAGCGCACAGATGCTTCGGTCTCCGCCTTCAACGACTTTGGCAAGGCGGTCGTACAGGTCCGAGTCGAGGCTTCGCAGGTGCTGCGCGAGTCGGTGACTCGGGGCGAGATATAGGACGTGCTTTCGATCGGCGTTGTGGCTCTCGTCCGCCGTCCGATACCAGACCACGCCCTCGCAACGGCAGGCCAACATCGGCGCTCGTGGCGAGGCGGCGAAGGAGGCCGAACTTCAGGAAGTCTCCGAGGTCGTCGGCGTAGCGGTCTTGCACTCGTACAGGATGCCAGGCCGCTATGGCGCGGCCGAGCTGACACGGAACGTTTTCCGGCCACCGCGGGACGATCGGCCAGCTCGCCGGCGAACCTATTCGGCTGGCGATCCCTCGGGCACGCGTTCTCAACAGTCGGTCACCGATTGCGCGCGCTCGCATCGCCGCAACAAGGGCCGGGTCAATGAGTGGCGAATCGGTCGGCGCCGCTCGTTGAATGACTCATTAGCACCCCACAGTCGCCGGGCGCGCTTGGGCGCGCGACGTCGACGTACTGAAATTGTCCACTCAGGGTCGGCTCTTACGACCGTCGCCGGCGGGCAGTAGCCGGGCTGGTCGCAGTGTTCGGGGTGTCGAAGCGGCGAGTGCGCGTTGGGAGTCGGTCTGCACCGCTCGACGCGGCGGTTGCCGGATCCGGTGCGCAGCGAGGGTGAGCGGGCGTTGCGGGCTGAATTGCGGCAGTTCGCTGCCAAGCACCCGAGATTGGGGGGTGGCGCAAGCGCACGCCATCGTCCGCGCTGAGGGGCACCGGGTCAATCACAAACGCAAGCAGCGGCCGTGGCGTGATGAAGGTCCGAAGCGGACGCAGCGGACGGTCAAGAAGCGTCGGACCGGCCCGCAGTGCGGTGACCGTTTGATCGGCCCGCACCCCCATCAGGTGTGGGCGTTGGACGTCTAATACGACGTCACCCGCGACGGGCGTCAACTGCGGGCTTTCGACGTGATCGATGAGTTCGCCCGCCAAGCGTTCGGCACCCGTGCTGCCCGCTCGTTCACCAACGACGCCACGATCGCTGTCCTAGAGGATGTGATCGCCGAAACCGGTCGCTGGCCGGTCAACATTCGCATGGACAACGGAACCGAGCTGAGCTGACCGCGCACGCGATGCGGGACTGGGGCCGCCTGTCGCGGATCCACACCGAGTGCATCGAACCAGGTGCGCATGGCAGAACGCGTTCAGCGAGTCCTTCACGGCAGAAATGTTTGACGACGTTCCTCGGTCTTGGGCCATGTCGTGCACACCTACTAGTGCGGCCCTCTCCCGGGCCGCATCCAGACTCCCAACGAGACCGACCCCGTTGACACCGTCAACGTGAACAACAGGAAGGAACCAACCGCCTGGTCCGACCAAGTCACGCGTACGCGAAAAGTGCGGGCCGTCGAAACCATTGCCCCGCCTGAGCTGACAAGACGGGACCGAACTCATACTCCGCGCCCGCGCTTCCACAGGTCAACGGTTTGCTCACGTGGAGGTGGCGGGAATCGAACCTGACGGAAGCGTCGGGAACCTTCGGGAACCGTTGCGTTTGCGCACAAAGTCTCGGGAACTGTCTGGTCCCATCGGGCAATGTCGGGTTGCGTCGTTGACGGTGTCAACTCGTGAGCTCGATCCTCCACACTGCGAAGAATTGGCGAAGCCGCTGGGTTTCCGAAGCCGCGATGGGGAGGTCGTCGTCGGTGAACCTATCGAGGGTCGCCATCTGCGCGGCTAGGAGTTCGGCGGTGAACCCTGCATCCAGCGAGGACGCCTCCGCGAGGAGAA
>JBDTVB010000117.1:0-6180 GCA_040007415.1 Anaerolineaceae bacterium | reverse complement strand
CTTCGCTCTTCTCCTTGATGTACCACCCGAGCCGCAGGCTGGACGGTATGCCTCCGCCCGCGGCCACGTAGGCCAGGTCGAGCCGAGCGTCGGCAAGCGCCTTTGCAGCAGTGGCCCGGTAAGCCTCGGCAAAGTCCCGTGATTGAGCAGCCAGTTGAGGGAGCTGCACCGCGAGGGCAGCGGCCGCCTTCTTGTCAGCGTCAGAGGACACGCCATCAACGACGGCTTTGGCCAGCACAAGTGCCCGGTTGCTGAAGCGTTGGATATCTCTGTTGAGTTCTGCGTCGGTCGGTTTCTTCGCGCGTTGAGGCATTGCTACTTCCCCTTCTTCGCGGCCAGGCTGGCGTTGAACTTCGCTTCGTCCAGGGCCTCGGCGTGGACCTTGAGCGCTGCCCACGTGCCAACTCCCTTGAGCTCCTCAAACTTGGCGATGAGCGCGTCAGGCCCGCCGAAGTACGCGTCCGTCAGGATCTTCTCGCCCATGAGCTTCTGCAGCCGGACGGTGAACTTCACCTGGTCCGGGTATGCGGTCACCGAAGGGACGGTGACCCCGGCGACGCTCAGGGCGCGCCGCGCAAGGAGCTCTGTTGTGCCCTCGTTGAACGTTTCGCCCATTTTGGTACGGAACCCGGCGCCGACGTTGTTGTGCAGAATCTCGTGCGTGGTGGCAGTTACCAGCGTGGTCTTTCCGTTGACGTAAGCGACGCCCTTCCAGGCAAACCCCTGGGTGAGCACTCCCGCTGCAGCGTCATCTTTGGCGCAGTCACCCGCCGCCCAGGGGGTCACCCCGTCCGGACGAAGCAGTCCGTCCGCCATACACACTTCGTCGTATTTCGCTGCGCATGCGGGCTGATCGGCCAGGACCACGACCGCGCCGGGAACGATCTTCTTCACTGCGCCAAAGGCGCCCTGGAGTATCTTCTCTGCGCTCGCCAGGCTCATCGCGCCGGGCGTCAGTTTCTGTGCCTTCTGGAAGGCTTTTCCGGATTTCGTCGCTTCACCGACCTGCGTGGTCTCCTCCGCCTTGGTGCGCGTGGCCTCGGGGGCCGCCTGGCCTTTCTCAGCGACTTCGGAGACCTGGTCTTCCTTATTCGGCAGCTCCGTGCCTTCTGTATGGCGCTGGATCTGGCGGGTGATGGCGCGCGTGGTCACGCGGTTGCCAGCAAGACGTTGGAGACCGGCCACCTGGCGGTGGGTCAACCGCGGCGCGCCCGGCCGTGGGGAATCGACCAGTTCAGCCGGGGCAGCGAATTCCCCGGCCACGGCCACGGGCGCGCTCGAACGGTGGAGCTTTCGCCCTTCGTCCTTGGGTTCCGCAGCGTGCCTGGATCCTGACGATTCCATCGGGCTCCCTTTTCTGGTAGCGGGAGTGTACTCCGTCGCAGAGACCGCTCGCCACCGCACGAACCGCCTATCTCCAACTTGTCACCCGGGACGACGCACCATCTGATCGGCGCGCACGCCATTCACAAGCCGGCTCGCCAATTCACTCGACCCCGAGCACAACCTTGCCGAAGTTCTGGTTCGAACCCATGTATTCCTGCGCCGCGGCGGCCTCGGAGAGGGGGAAGACGCGATCCACTACCACTTTGATGCGGCCGCTGGCGATGTGCGGCAGGACGCTCTTTTCAAATGCCCGTGTGGCGTAGCCCTTTTCCTCCAGCGGGCGGGCGCGCAGCGTGGTGCCACGCACCTGCAGGCGCTTCTGCAGGAGCACGCCGAGGTTCGCCTGCGCAACGCCGCCGCCCATCAGGCCGACGATCACCATGCGCCCTTTCAGTGCCAACGCGCGGAAGTTCTTCTCCAGGTAGTCCGCGCCGATGACGTCGAGGACTACGTCCACGCCCCGGCCGCCGGTCGCTTCGAGGGCCACCTCGGCGAAGTCTTGTGTCTTGTAGTTGGCGCCCACGTCCATGCCGAGGGCCTTCGCCTGGTCCAGCTTCCCGGTGCTGCCTGCGGTACCGACGACGACGCTGGCGCCCATCATCTTGGCGATCTGGATGGCTGCGACGCCCACGCCAGAGCCCGCAGCGTGAATGAGCACTGATTCCCCTGCCACCAGCCCGCACTGCAGGAGCGCATCGTGGGCCGTGATGTAGACCTC
The DNA here is from genome assembly GCA_040007415.1 of Anaerolineaceae bacterium. GTDB lineage: Bacteria > Chloroflexota > Dehalococcoidia > Tepidiformales > Tepidiformaceae > PNKC01. The sequence goes on along the minus strand of JBDTVB010000117.1, from coordinate 4,076 downwards.
CGGCGTGGCGCCCGCTTCGTGCCACGAAAGGCTGTCTGGCACCTTCATCGCCAGGCGCTGGTGGGTGATCACCTGCTCGGCGTAGCCTGCGCCGGGGAGCAACCCCATCACTCTCTCGCCCACCGCGAAGCCCTGCACACGGTCACCGGTACGGATGACCTCGCCGGCGAATTCGAGGCCGGGAATATCGTGGGCTGGTTTCGGGCCGGGCTGCGGATAGCCGCCCATGCGCTGGAGGACATCGGCGCGGTTGAGGGCTGTGGCACGAACGCGGACGAGGAGGTCTTCAGGGCCCGGCACCGGGTCCGGTACGTCCCGGTAGGTCAACACTTCGGGTCCGCCCGGCTGAGCAATAACGATAGCTTTCATGAGCAGCAGTCTACGGCCGAGCCGCTCGTGCCGCGTGGTCAGCACCGTGCGCCCGCGCAAGCGGTGGGATCTTGGGCTCACGCACAAGTGGCTGCCCAGACCGTGTTGGGCGGCCTTCAGCTACGCCGCGTCCGCTCAATCGTGCCCCCGCCGAGGCACTCTTCGCCCGAGTAGAACGCAATCGCCTGGCCGGGGGTGAGCGCGCGCTGGCGCTTCGCGAAGCGCACAGTCACCGAGTCGCCATCAGCCGCCACCAATTCGGCCGCCGCGGGCTCCGCCTTGTATCGAGCCTTCGCCTCCAGCGCCGTGCCGGGCGACGGCGCAATCCCCGCCGTCCAGCGCACCTCAGCGACCTCCGCGGTGTCCGAAAACAGGTCCTCTTCGGGGCCGACGGTGACGATGTTCCGCGTCGCATCAATGCTCGTGACATAGCGCGGTTCGCCAACGGCGATGCCCAGACCCTTGCGCTGGCCAACGGTGTACGCCGCGACTCCGCGGTGTTCAGCGACCATTCCGCCGTCGGCGTCGCGCATTTCGCCGGCCGTGGTCTCGACTCGCGCTTCGACGAAGGCCCGGTAGTCGTTCCCCGGCACGAAGCAGATCTCCACGCTGTCCGGCTTCTCGGCGGTATCCAGACCGAGGCGCCGCGCATGTTCGCGCACTTCCACTTTCGTCAGCTCGCCGATCGGCAAGATCAGCCGCGAAAGCTGCTCCTGCTGGAGCATATAGAGGACGTACGACTGGTCTTTCGAAAGATCCACCGCCCTGAAGAGCCTCAGTGGCCCGCCCGCCTCGTGGCCAACACGGGCGTAGTGCCCGGTCGCCACGTACTGTGCTTCCAGCGCCGGCAACCGGTCCAGGAGCGCCCGGTACTTGATGTGCTCGTTGCAGCGTACGCAGGGGTTTGGCGTGCGCCCAGCGGCGTATTCGGCGACGAAGTTATCGACGACCTTCGCTTTGAATTCCTCTTCGAAGTTCATCACGTAGTGGCGAATGCCGAGTTGACCGGCTACGCGCCGCGCATCGTCCACGTCTTCGACGCTGCAGCATTGCTGATGGCCCGTGAGTTCGTCCGGCCGCTGTTCGGTCCAGAGACGCATGGTCACGCCGATCACTTCGTAGCCCTGTTCGACCAGGAGCGCGGCCGCCACGGAGCTATCGACTCCGCCGGACATGCCAACGACAATGCGAGCGGGGGATTCGGACACAGAAACTCCAACGAGGCGAAACGCCAGGTTCATTCGAGTGTAGCCGACCGGCTTCCTTGAGGCGGCCCACGTTGGTGAGTTGCCGCCATGTGCTACCATCGTTCTAACGCCAATCCCTGATAGGCCCGGTAGCAGCGGGCAGTGGAGCACACTTCCTGGATTCCGAAACCCTCGCCCAACGGGCCGTCGATGTCCTTTCTGAGCACCAGGCACTGGACATCGCCCTCCTCGACATCTCCCGAACAGCTTCGTTCACCGATTACTTCGTGATCGCCACCGCGCAATCACCGTTGCAGTTCAACGCGCTCGCCGATTACCTCGAGGAGGCGCTGAAGCCGGAAGGCCACGACATTCGCCACCGCGAAGGCTCGCCGAACAGCGGCTGGGTGCTGCTCGATTTCGGTGACCTGATCGTCCACATCTTCTCGCCCGATCAGCGCGCCTACTATCGCCTGGAAGAGCTCTGGGGCCGCACGAGCCCGGTCGTTCACTTCGCGAACTAGGGGATAGGGGCTCGACGCTCGACGAGAAGCGGTTGCCCCGCAAAACGTCCTCAGCACTCAGCGGTGGTAATTGCTTGTTGATGTGCGTACTATCCGCGCATGACGGAGCAGCAGATACGTTTCTGCAAGAATGCCGATGGCGTCCGCATCGCTTACTCAACCATGGGTTCCGGCCCGCCGCTTGTGCTTGTTTCAGGCTGGGTCAGCCATTTAGAAGACGATATTGCTCCCGACTTCTTTGCGCGCGATGGCATCATGGCGCTTGCGCAACAGTTCGCCTTGATTCGATATGACAAAGGGGGCACGGGCCTCTCCGATCGGAACCTGGGCCACTACACCCTGGACTCTCGCCTCGCCGACCTCGAAGCTGTGGTGAGCAGCCTCAAGCTCAAGAAGTTCTCCCTCCTCGCAATATCCGAAGGCGGCCCGATCGCGATCGCCTACGCAGCCCGCCACCCCAAGCAGGTCGACCGGCTCGTCCTCTGGGGCACCTACGCGCGCGGTCCCTCGCTTTCCAAACCAGAGATGCGCGAGGCGTTGCTCTCTGTGGTGCGCGCCAGCTGGGGCGTGGGCTCCGACATGATGACGAACCTTTTCATGCCGGGTGCATCGGTCGAAGAAGCTCGCACATTTGCCCTCCACCAGCGCCGCGGTGCGACCAAGGAAGACGCAGCCGCACTCCTTGAGGCCGTCTACGAGTCCGATGTTTCTGACCTCCTTGCACGAGTTTCATGCCCTACTCTGGTCATCCATTCTCGAAGCGACAAGGCAATCTCCTATCGCCACGGCCTCGAAGTCGCGTCGGGAATCCCCGGGGCAAGACTCGTATCCCTCGAAGGCCGAGGCCACCTTCCAGAACCCGAGGTGATGGGCGATTCCTTCCGTCAGGCTGCCGATTTCATCCTCGAAGGCACTCGTCCACCTCCACCCAGCGGCGCCAGCGCTGGGAAGAGGCCGGACGCAGCCCAGGGTCTGCTGACGATCATGTTCACCGACCTGCGCGATTCCACTGCTCTTACCCAACGCCTCGGCGATGCGCGCGCGCAACAAGAACTCGTCCACCGGCACAACGAAGCAGTCCGCGAAGCGCTCACCGCTCACGGGGGCCGTGAGGTCAAGCACACCGGAGACGGCATCATGGCTTCCTTTGGCAGCGGCTCCGGCGCTATCGACGCGGCGCTCGATATCCAGGACACTTTCGGCGGCGACGACGCTTTCCAAGTTCGCATCGGCCTCAATGCAGGCGAGCCGGTAGCCGAGGATGGCGATCTCTTCGGTGCCACCGTCCAACTCGCCGCTCGCGTCTGCTCGCGTGCTGAACCTGGCGAGATCCTCGTCACAAATGTCGTGCGCGAACTCTCGATGGGCAAAGGTTTTCTTTTTTCTGAGCAGATGCCCGCCGCCCTCAAGGGTTTCGAAGAGCCCGTCCGCCTCTTCGCCGTGCACCGGGGCCAGTAGCCCGGCCTCGTCGCCTCCTCTTCAGAACTAAACGCTAAGCACTAAGCAACCCGTCGCGACGCTATGATGGCGGCACTATCGAAAATTGGGTGCCGCCATGCAGTTTCGCTTCACGCCAGAACAGCAGTCGTTCCGCACAGAGGTCCAGGACTTCCTCAAGGACAACCTTCCGGCTGAGCCCGAAGGCCCCGTGGATGACCGTCTGCGCGGCGAAATGGGCTGGTCGCCCGAATTTTCGCTGAAGCTTGCCGAGCGGCGCTGGGTCGCCCTGCCCTGGCCGAAGGAGTACGGCGGCCTCGGCGGCACCGCCATGCAGCAGGTCATCTTCAACGAGGAGATGTCCTACAACCGCGCCCCGATCGGCGCCCACCGTCGCGGCGTCTTCTACGTTGGCCCGATCCTCATTCCCTACGGCACCGATGAGCAGAAGAAGAAGCACCTCAGCTCGATCACGAGTGGCACCGGCTACTACTGCCAGCTCTTCAGCGAACCGGGCGCCGGTTCGGACCTCGCATCCCTGCAGACGCGCGCCGTCCGC
>JBDTVB010000116.1:0-6183 GCA_040007415.1 Anaerolineaceae bacterium | reverse complement strand
GAGACGCGGCTCGGGAGCAATTGCACGAGCGAGAGCGACGCGCTGGCGCTCTCCGCCGGAGAGGGCCTCGATCGTGCGATTGCCGAATCCGGCGAGGCCCACGAGTTCAAGCAACTCCGTGATGCGCCCCGTCCTGGCCGAGCCCGTAAGTTGGCGCCGAAGTCCGAATGCCACGTTCCGTTCAACCGCCAGGTGGGGGAAGAGGGCGAAGTCTTGAAACATCATCCCGAAACGGCGTTTGTGAACCGGTACGCGAGCCAAGTCTTGGTTTCCGAAGAGCACCCTCCCTCCGGATGGCTGTTCGAGGCCGGCGATCAGGCGTAGCAACGTCGTCTTTCCGCAGCCACTGGGGCCAACAATCGCGAGCGTCTCGCCCGGCGCGACCGTAAACGACACGTCGTCGACGATCGTGCGCCCAGCTGCGGCGAAGGAGAGGTGGTCCACCTGAAGCCCGCGCCCTGGTGGAGGTAGCACAGCCATCAGAACGCCCCCAGCTGTCGAACACGCAGACGATCGATAGCGACAAAACCGGTGCCCGTAACCGCCATCAAGATCGTGCTCATGGCTAGCGCCTGCCCATAGTTCAGCTCCCCGGGCTGCCCGAGGTAACGGAAGATCGCGAGCGGAATGGTGGGCCACTCGGGCCTCGCGATTAGCAGCGTCGCGCCGAACTCGCCCATAGAGGTAGCGAACGCAAACACGGCGCCAACGGCCAAGGAGCGCCAGACCAGCGGCAGGTCCACGCGCAGGAATACGCCCGCCGGGCCTTCGCCTAGCACCCGAGCTGCCTCACGAAGCCGGGGGTCGATGGATCGGAGCTGGGCGCCCACTGCGCGCGCGACGAACGGGTAGGCGACGAGCGTGTGTGCCACGATCAGCAGCCAGCGCGTTCCGCGAAGGTTCAGCGGGGCCTCATCGAAGGTGATGATGAAGCCGAGTCCGAGCGTGACTGCCGACACCCCGAGCGGCAACAACAGAAGCGCCTCTACCAGTGACCCGAGGCGCGGCCGCAGTTTCTGGACGCCGTATGCCGTAAGCGTACCCAGGGGGAGAGCTACCAGGGTTGCCGTTGCCGCAAAGGCGAGCGAGTTCCAGATGGCGCGAATCGGCGTGATGAACAGCGCCTGCCGGCGCGTGTTCTCGCCCAGTGAACGGTAGAACTCCAGCGTGTAGCCTCCAGAGCTGTGCACCGAACGCTCTGCAAGCGCCAGCAGTGGCGCCGCAGTGAACACGAGTAGCAGAACGACGACTGTCGCCGCCGCTAGGCGGGCTCGCCCTGAGGGACGCCGGTGGTGCTTACCTCCGCTGGGGAGTCCGCTACCGGACTGCGAGAGGTGCGAGTACACGGCGAGGAAACCGAAGGTGATGGCCACTTGAATCATCGCCAGCGCGGCAGCGAGCGGCGGGCGAAAGAGAAACACCAGTTCGCGATAGATCTCCGTTTCGAGCGTTGAGTAGCGTGGCCCGCCAAGAATGAGGATCACCCCGAAGCTGGAAAAGCAGAAGAGGAAGACGAGCGAACCGGCGGCGAGAATGGCGGGGCGCAATTGGGGTAGTGTGATTCTCGCGAAACGTCTGAGCGATCCAGCCCCGAGGATCGCGGCGGCCTCGCCGATTCGCGGGTCGACAGTCGCCCACGAGGCGGCGATGACCCGTGCCGCGAGGGCGACGTTGTAGAACACGTGGGCAGCCAGGATCAACCAGATGCCGTTCGAGAGGTCGATGGGCGCCCCGTGAACTCCAGGGAGCTGCAGAAGCACCGAATTGGCCAGGCCTGACGGCCCAAGCAGCGCGGAAAAGGCGACGGCAACCACCACCGTCGGCAGCACGAACGGGATCGTGACAACCGATAGCAAGAGCCCTTTGCCTCGGAAGTCGAAGTGGGCGAAGACGTACGCACAGGGCATCGCCAAACAGAGCGTGATCGCCGTGGATACCCCCGCCTGCCAGGTCGTAAACCAGAGCCGCTGGAGGTAATAGTCATCGCTCCAGAGAGCGCTGAGGTCTCGTGTTGACGCACTTTCACCGAACAGCGACTCGCGCAGGATGTTCTGCAACGGATAGGCGAGGAACAGCAGGAGGAATGCCAGCGGCAGCGCCAGCAGCACCCAGGGAGCGAGTCTCGCCCTCCGGGTCAGTCGCCGGGCACTGCCGCGCCGCATCAGCGGAGGACCGTGTTCGTCCAATCGGCTATCCACTTGTCGCGATTGCTGGCGATCTCGGCCGCAGACACTTTCGCGGGAGCGACCTCGACTTTGCTGAACTTGTCGAAGGCAGCGGGCACCGCTGCTTCACTGTTCACCGGGTAGACGGCCATTTGTCCGGGGATGTCTTCCTGCACGGCCTTGCTCAGCAGGAAGTCGACGAACTTGCGGGCGAGCGCCTCATTCTTCGTCCCGCGCAGGACACCAGCGTACTCAACCTGGCGGAAGGCGCCCTTTGGCGGGAGGATGTTACCAGTGGGCGCGTCGTCACGCTTCGGTTCCGCGAACATCTGCTCGAACGCTGGACTGGTCGCATAGCTGAGGACAATCGATTGTTTGCCTCCCTTGAGCGTGAAGTTCGTGTTGTACGCGGTCTCCCACGAGTCGACGACCACGAGGCCGTTCTCGCGCATCTGCTTCCACCACGCCAGGTAACTGTCTTTGCCGAAATAGTCCACGGTTGCGATCAGGAAGGCCAGTCCCGGTGACGAGGTCGCCGGGTTCTCAACGGCCACCAGGCCCTTGTACTTTGCGTCCGTCAGGTCTTCAAGCCGTTTGGGCACGGCGAGGTTGGCCTTCTTCAGAGCGGCGATGTCGTAGTTGAAGTTGACGAAACCGTAGTCGATCGGCGTGACCCTGTTCGAACCGTCCGCCTGCAGGTCGTTCGGCACTTTCGTCAGAAGTGGAGACGAGTACGGAACAAAGAGGTCTGCATCGAGCGCGCGCGAGAGAAAGGTGTTGTCCACCCCGAAGGCGACATCCCCCTCAGGGTTCTTCTTTGTGAAGATGAGGCTCGTGACCATCGCCCCGGCATCGCCTTTCTTCAGCACCTTCACCGTAGCCCCGTTGTCCTTCTCAAACTGCTTGAGCAGATCTTCGGAGATGTTGAAGGAATCGTGCGTGACGAGGGTCAGCGTGTTTGAACCGCCAGAGTCGTCACCGCCGCAAGCCGAGAGGGCAAAGAGCGCGAGAGGTACCAGGAAAATGAGCAGGATGGCGAGGCGCGAACGCATACGGAGGTCTTTCCGCCGCCCGGGGCGCCGGGGAGTGAACTTCTCGCCGGGCACTCACGAAAAAGAGCCCGGCAAGCCGGACTCCGCGTACTACCACAGAGTTCCGACCGCTTTCCTACGCACGTATAAACGTGGTCAGGTTCAAGGGGTTTACTCTCAGCCCGAAGGCACCCCCAGCGATCCCGAACAGCTATTGAATTGTCCCGCTCAAGCTACACCCCGGCGAAAAGCCTCGCAACTACTGAGAATCGAACGGGTCCAACGAGGCGAGTGATCAAGGCGGGTCATCGCTCAAGGGTTAACCCCCATCTCCAGCCCGCGTTGAGAACCGGAAGGCGCAATGTCCAAGACTTCCAGCTCGACCGACTCGCCGCGCCAGTCACGTTGGAGCGAGTAGACGATGTCCACTTCTGCGGCGAGTTCTGAATCAGCCTGGCGGAAGGCGATGCCGCTCCACGTCCCGAGCCCGTCCTTCACGGTGAGCTTGAGGTGAGACTGGTCCGAACCAACAGGGCGTGAGTTCACCAGCTTGACTCGCCGGCTGAGGAGGACCGGCTTGCGGTTGCCGTGGCCACACGGTTCGAACCGCATCAGTCCTTTGATTTCGAGACCAGTCAGGTCAGCGAGCCGCGCTTCCGCGTCGATGTCGATCACGCGGCGGAGGGTTTCGCCCTGGAGCAGTTCCGCGGCGGTGTTTATCAGCCGGTCACGGAGGGTTTCGATGTGTTCGTTCCGTACGGTGAAGCCAGCTGCCGCGCGATGGCCACCGTGCCGGACGAGCAGATCACGCTCTTTGCGGATAGCCGCAACGATATCGAACGCCGGAATGCTGCGCGCACTCGCCCGGCTTTCTTCCGCGCCACTCGAAAGCACGATCGCGGGTCGATGTCTCCGGTCTGCGAGCCGCGAGGCCACGAGGCCGACGATTCCCGGGTGAATCTGGTCGGTTGCGATCAGGACGAGCGGGTCGTCCGCTGCGCCGATCAGTTCTTCGGCGAGCGTGTAGGCGTCTTCGGTCTGCTGCTGGCGCCGGCGATTGAGCAGGTCCAACTCCGTTGCAAGCCGGTTTGCCGTGTGCGAGTCGTTGGCGAGCATCAGTTCCAGTGCGATATTGGCATGGGCCAGGCGGCCCGCGGCGTTCATGCGCGGCCCGATGGCAAAGCCCAGCGTCTCGGCAGTAAAGCGGTCAGCCGGTGTGCCGGCGATGTTCGCTAACGCTTCCAGCCCAGGCCGAAGGCCGCGCTGCATCTGCGCGATGCCCTGCGTCACGATCTTGCGGTTCTCGTCGTTCAGCGGCGCTACGTCGACGACAGTGCCGAGCGCCACGAGGTCGATGAACTCGGACTCATCGAGCGTCCGGCCATAAGCTTCATAGAGGACCTGGAGGAAGCGGTACGAGACCCCAACCGCCGCCAGTTCGTTGAACGGGTAGGGCGAGTCGAGCCGCTTTGGGTTGACCGTCGCGATCGCCGCTGGCATCTCGTCCGGCACCGTGTGGTGGTCGAGGATGATCACATCGAGTCCGAGCGTATTCGCGTACGCCACCTCTGGCACCGAACTGATGCCGCAGTCCGCCGTGATGAGGAGCGCGGCGCCGCCCGCACGAAGTTTCGCAACTGCCCCAAGGTTGAGTCCGTAGCCCTCGCTGAAGCGGTCTGGAATGTAGTTCACGGTCCTCGCGCCGAGCGCGCGCAGGCCGAGATGAAGCACAGCCACTGAGGTCACGCCATCGACATCGAAATCGCCGAAGAGGGCGATTGTCTCCCGCTCCGAGATGGCGGTTCGGACGCGCTCGATAGCCTCGTGCATGCCGGGCAACTGGAGCGGGTCGTGGTCGGGCGCCAGGTGAGGCTTGTAGAACAAGTCTGCGTCCAGCCGTTCGGTGATTCCGCGCGCCGCTAGCACCGTGGCGACGATCCTGGGGAGCCGCGCCATGCCATTCTGGACGGCGTAGGGGTCGCGCAACCGCCAGCGAGTCTCGGGGCTGACCAGCCGCGCTGTCACGCGGCTATACCGGCCGGAAACGGCGGAAGATCAGGCTGGCGTTGTGCCCACCGAATCCGAGCGAATTGGTCATCGCGGCCTCGATGTCCGCGGAACGTGCGACGTTCGGGACGTAATCGAGGTCACAGTCAGGGTCCGGGGTGCGGTAGTTCGCCGTCGGCGGGATGACGCTGTGCTGCATCGCCTGGATGCAGACTGCCGCTTCGATCGCGCCCGCTGCACCGAGGAGGTGGCCGGTCATCGACTTCGTGGAGCTGATCGGCAGCGTGTAGGCGTATTCGCCGAACACCTTCTTGATGGCGAGTGTCTCAAGCTTGTCGTTCATCAATGTGGAGGTGCCGTGGGCGTTGAGGTACTCGATGTCGTCCGGGAGTAGGCCGGCCTGTTTGAGTGCCTTGCGCATCGCCCGCGCGGCGCCCTCGCCATGCTCATCTGGCTGGGTGATGTGAAAGGCGTCGCTGGTGGCCCCGTAGCCTGCAAACTCGGCGAGAATTCTCGCTCCGCGACTCAGCGCGTGCTCTTCGGATTCGAGCACGAGCATCCCGGCGCCCTCTCCCATGACGAAGCCGTTGCGCTCTTTGTCGAACGGGCGTGAAGCCGATGCCGGGTCGCCGTTGCTCGTGGTGAGAGCCTTGGCGGCGGAGAACCCGGCCATCGAGATCGGGGTGATAGCGGCCTCTGTTCCACCGGCTAGCGCAATTTCCGCGTCGCCTCGGCGAATGATGTTCGCTGCTTCTCCGATACTGTCAGCGCCACTAGAGCAGGCGCTGACGAGGCAATAGTTCACTCCACGGGCGCCAAGCTTGATGCTCAACTGACCGCTGGTCATGTCCGAAAGCATCATTGGCATCAGGAAGGGGCTGACGCGGGATGGGCCTTTTTCGCGCAGGGTGTCGTATTCGGCCATCAGCGTCGTAATCCCGCCGATCGCGGTGCCGATGATGACTGCGAAATCGTCGCCG
>JBDTVB010000115.1:0-6205 GCA_040007415.1 Anaerolineaceae bacterium | reverse complement strand
CGACGCGGTTGGGCGTTCCGGCGAGGGGAGGTGGCGATGGCTGCCGCCATGCCCGACACGGATGCCACGCTCACGCCAATCGACCCCGGGCCGCTCGTCCTCGAAGCCGCCGGCGCCGAAACCCTGGTGACCGTCAAGACCGAGCCGCTCAACCCCCGTCTTCACCATCAGCTGACCCGGAAGCGCGTCGCGGTTGGCGTGTTGGTGCTTGGCCTGGCCGCGATGGGCGCGCTCTACTCGCAGAAAGACAAGTTGGCTCCACAGGTCGCCGACACTGGGCGGGAGGTTGTGGGCGACGAGAACTGGGCGAAAGTTGAAAGTTACTTCTTCCGGGTGGAAGACCGCATCGCCAAGACGAAGTACCGCTTCCTTGGCGGACCAACCAACCCTTTCGCAACAACCGTCGACGTTGAATTTGTGCCCCGCGTGGAGGCGCGCACATGGACGTACTACATTGGTCCGGCGTTAGCTGCCCCTGGGCTCACCGCGGAGGAGTTGGCGCCAACGCCCCTTGTCCTGCCCAAGACAACGCCCCTTCGTGACAGCCTCGAGGCCGGGGAAGGAGTGTGGACCACCGCCGGATTACCCCGCTCCACGCCGAAAGACGTTCTCATGGCGAAGACGTTCGTCAGGCCGGACAAGTCCCGGCCTTACGCCCTCGTCGGCGTCCTCCTGATCGATAGCCGCCGCATTCGCCTGAACATGACCGGTGGCACCGTTGACCCGGGCGGCGACCGCGGAGTCAAGGGTCCAGGCGTCATCCCTTCGGAAGCGCAGACGAAACTACTCCTCGCGTGGAATGGCGGCTTCAAAGGCCCCCATGGAAGCTACGGAATGATCGCCGATGGCAAGGAGTACCGCCCAATGCGGGCTGGCCTAGCCACGATCTGTTCGTACAAGGACGGCACGGTGAAGATGGGTGAATGGGGTACGGACCTCACTGCCACCGATACCATTGCCGCCTGCCGCCAGAACGCAGTGCTCCTCGTGAAGGACGGACAGGTGAGCAAGCGGACCGCGGAAGGCAACGACACATGGGGCTATGTGGCGGTCAATTCCTCCGAGTTCATCACCTGGCGGTCGGCCGTCGGCGTGACGAAGGACGGAAGTCTGCTCATTGCCGCCGGCAACTCCTTGAGCGCGGCCACGCTCGCCTCGGCGCTCTGGGCGGCCGGCGCGTACACCGCTATGCAGCTCGATATCAACAGTCCCTACGTGCTCCTCATCCAGGTCTATCAGCAGCCCGATGGCACACTCCGCGCCGAACGATTCATGGACAACATGCCCGACTCCCCGGCCCGATTCCTCAAGACCCAGGAACGCGACTTCATGTGGGTGACGCTGGACGAAGCGCGCTGGCGGTAACGCTTCAGAGGCCCGGTTGATTCCAAGACTGGTAGGTGATCGCCAGCCCGGCGAGTGTGATGCCGAGGGCGCTGACCAGCGGCAGTGCCGCCGCCGCCCGGCTGAACCACGGCCTTTCCAACAGGCCCGTTGCGCCGAAGCGGCCGGTCAGCCTCTTGCCGACCGTCAACGCAATCCCGATCGACGTCAGCACTACCGCCAGGCCGAGTGAGAAGGCTACGATCAGCAGCATCCCGAAGACCACCTGGCCCAACGAAATCGCCGTCAACATCACCACGATTGCTGAGGGACAGGGCAGCATCCCTCCGGCGAGGCCCAGCGTGAGCAAGCTTCGACGCGAAACCTTGCCTTCAACCTTAGCCTGGCCTTGCGTGTGTCGGTGCTCGTGGGCCTCATCCTGGGCATGTTCGTGCGGCTCGTGTTCGGGAAAATGTGATTCTGAGAGGTGCGAATGTGCCTTCCCGAACAGCCCATGCCGGTGCCCGCTACCGCTCGATGGCCGGTACGCCCGCCAGAGCCGGTTCGCGAGCAGACTAGCGCCCATGAGCACGACGATAGCACCCGAGGCTACTCCCAAGTAGAGATAAAGCGTCTCCGGCAGGATGAAGGCGGACGCTGAGAGCGTGATGAAGCCCAACAGATACACAGTTGAGGTATGCGTCGCCGTCACGGTAAGTCCGAGCGCCAAGGCATCTTTGGGTGTGCCTTTGCTACCCACCAGGTAAGCGGCTACGACTGTCTTGCCGTGGCCGGGCCCAAGGGCGTGGAGTGCCCCGAACCCGAACGCCGCGAGGAAGCTGAGGATGATGATCCCCAGGGACCGATCGTGATGAAGCAGTCCAGCGAATCCGGATGTCACCCGCCCGGTCGTCGCCTTCTGCACCGACACGTGGATGGGAGCAGGCTCGCCCGTCCCGGCAGTCCAACTAAACGTCGCATTGCGCACATCGGGCGCCGACTTCAACGTCTCTGCCGGATAGTTCAGCAGCGCGCTGCTGATATCGACCGCCAGCCGCTGCTCGACGTTGATGACAGCGCCGTTCGATGGCCGCACGACGATCTCCTTCCAACCCGCCCGTTCCGCGAAGTTCGTATCGACGAACGAGATCACCACGGACCCACTCAAGCCCTCTGGTATTCGCCCGTTGTAGACAACGGCGAGCCGCGTCGTGTGGAGGCCGCCCTGTCCGGGCAAAAGCTGAATCGATGTCTCAACCGCACTTGTGGCGACCCTTTTCCCGCCGACGCTAAGCGCGAAGTTGTTAGCCAGCGTCTCCCGCTCTTTCGCGGCGTAGTCATCGAGTTCGGTCTGCGAAGCCGTGCCATCGCCGTCCCGGTCGATGTCGCCGATCAGCTGGAAGGTCGGAATCTCGGCCATGTCCACAACGTAATGAATCTGCACAGCATCTTTGTAGACCTCGAGCCGTGCGTAGCGGTTGATTGTGAAGTTGCCCAACGGGTGAGCGTATGCCGTCCCCTGCGGGAGCAGGGGTAGCGCCGCGACGAGGGCGGCCAGCAGGACCACGCTCGCCTTGAGCAAGCGGTTGCGGACAAGAATGCGAACCGTCACTTCGTCCCCTTGAGGGACTGCAGGGCAGTCTTCAGTTCGGCGGCGTGCTGCACCGAGAACTTGGGATTCAGGTCGAATGCTTGCTGGAGAAGCAACCGAGCCGTGGCAGAATTGCCCCGCGCCAGTTCGATCATTCCGGAGTGAAAGAGGAACGTCGGGTCTTTGGTCCCCAATCGCAACGCTTCCGCCGATTTCTTTGCCGCATCATCGAGCCTGCCAGCCCGGTAGAGCGCCCAGGCGTACAGATCGGTGGCTGCGAGCGAAGGTCGCTCAGCGTAGGCGAGCCGGGCACGCTCTAGCGCCAGGTTGAGGTCGCCACCGTGGTCGAGTGCGAAGGCGATTAGCGTCAAATCGTTGCGGATTCCGTTGGCTTCGAACAGCTGGTCGAATGCGCCGACCAATGCGAACTGGCGCTGCGCATCCGCAGACTTGCCAGCCCGCTGATAGACATCGCCCAGCGCAATGATGAACTGCGGGAGTGGGACCCGTGCCGTTGCCTTGGTGTAGAGCTCAGTTGCGCGGGCGTCGTCGCCCTCCGCTGCAGCTACCTGCGCCAGTCCGGCCTGGGCGAAGTTGTACGCTGGGTACACGCGAAGCGCCGTTTCGAACTCAACCTTCGCTTCCGAAAGCCTGTTCGCCGTCGTCAGCAGGTTGCCGAGCTGCACCCGCGCCCATGCCGAGTTCTCCGGTGCGTCGGTGCGTTCGGCGTCGACCGCTGCACGCCAGAATTGCTCTGCGAGCGGAAAGTTTCCGCGAATCTCGGCGAGCGTAGCCTGGCGGCTGAAAGCCGCGAACCCCGGCGCCTTTTCGAGGTAGATCCGGTAGTTGTCTGTCGCTTCGTCGTATTTGCCGAGTGCCATCTGGGCGTCACCGAGGATGGCGAGCGCATCTGGTCGGCTGGGGATGACCTCGTGGGCGCTCGTCGCGAGTGTTGCGGCCGCCGCAAAATCGTGCTGGGCAATCCGCACCAAAGCCATATTGACCAGTCCCGCGTAGTCCCCCGGTGCTGCTTCGAGCGACTTCGTCGCGCTTAGTTCTGCGCGCCGAACGTCCGAAACATCGCCGGCTTCTCGCACTCGCTGGAGGTAGAAATTGGTGAGCTTGTTGTAGCTCAGGCTGTCTTTCGTTTCGATAACGCGGTCTTCAAAGAACGCGATGTTCGCGGCCAAGACCTCGCTGTGATTGGCGCCGACCGTGGCGAGGGACGATGTGGTGCCATCGTCCCCCGTCACGTTTCGAACGATCAGGAACGCAGCGAGGGCGAGCGCGGCGAGCGGTAAATACTGCCCGATGACTCGCCACCGCAGGGGCGGGGATTGGCGTTGTGCCGGATTCAGCGCGAGGTGCCCTGGACTGCGTTCCATTTCGAATTAGACCTCGTCGCCAATGCGCCTGCGCTGGACGAGGGCCGCGGCAGCCATCAGGCTGGCCGCGACGATGAGTGCTGCAGGTAGAGTCCAGGAGACCCCGTTGCCGTCCTCGCTGGTGAGGCTCGAACCGGTGTTCGGCGCTCCAGGAGCCCCGCTTGCGGTATTCGGCGCGGCGAGATAGGGGAAGGTGGCGCTGAACGGCCGATCGTTGGCGTTCACTCCGTCACCGATCGTTGCGTTGCCCGTGATCGCCTGGAGCGAGATGTCGATGACATCGTCTGCTGGCGCCCGGCCGTTGAGGTACTTCACCGGCTTCGAAAGGTCGACGGTGAGGATGTCGGGCAGCAGGACGCTGGCCAGGTCCGGTCCCGCCCCAAGCGATTTCAAGGACGCGATGAACGTGTTCTTGTAGATGGCGAGGTCGCGGTCCGGGGTGTTGTTGTTGAACGCGTCTTTCATCTCAGCTGGGACGAAGACGGTGTTGATAGCGGGGCGCGCCATGCGATCGAGCTGCACCCAGTTTCCGAGGTTGTCCTTCTTGGACGTTGTCGCCCAGAAGCCAAGTTGCTGGGTTGGGACGGAAGGCACTTCAAACACGATGGCCGTGACGTTCGTTCCCTTGAAGGTGTCTACGCCGGTGAACTTCAACCCGGCCTGGAAGCCGGCGAGGTCGAAGAAGAACGGGTCATCGCGCGGTCCCACGTAGAGCTTGCGCCCTGTGGAATCGGTGATTGTCGTCACCCCGGCCCCGGCCGATGTCTTGCCCTGCATGATGACTTCGCCAGCAATGCCGTTCGTGATCGCGTCCGGGCCGGTGGCGCGGCGCACCGTCACGTCCTGGATCGGCCCGTTGCCCGACACGGTGAGCTTATAGCTCACGTCTGGGACGGCATCGCCATTGGTGTCGGCCTTGAGCTCGTAGACGGTGTTGGGATCGAGTTGGAGACTGCCGGTATCAGCCGGGCTGGTCAACGGGTTCACCGTGATGATGGCCGTGTAGCCGGCCGCGGATTCTCCCTTGAAAATGTAGAGGTCGTTGATGTCGCTCTGGGCCGCGGCCTTTGTGAGCGGGGCATCTTTGTGGTCGGCCCCAAGGGCCGGGATTGCGCCCAGCGCGGCCACCCCAATGGCGGACGCGGCAAGGACGATTGACAGCTTTCGCAGTCGCAAAGTGGTCTCCTCCTAATGTCGTGCGGCCGGTGCACCAGGACCGCATTCGGACGTTTCTACGTTGAGTCAAGGCTCCCCGATCACAATTCCTTAAACTTTCTTCTCCGGAAAGTGCATCGGCCTCGCCCATGCCGCTCGTGACGGAGAAACTGCCCGCAACGACTGTCTGCCGTACGCTTCCCAATGCCGGGAGGGGAAGTGATTCAAGGCGTGCGCACCTTTTTCGCCGATCCGGCGCGTCAGGCCCTCTGCTGGGCGGCCCTTGGCATCGCTGGCGTGGGCCTCGCCGCCGCCGGCCTCTTCCTCATGAGCCGCGACAACGATCCTCAGCATCCGCGGTCCCTCAGCCCGTCTACCTCGTCGCCAACGCAGCAGACGACGCCGATCGGCAAGCCCTCGCCTGCTGCAACCGCGATGGCGTCAGCCACACCGCCATCCAGTGGTTCGCCGTCCCCGACCGCCGAAGTCCCCGCGGGAGCGACCCGTTAGCGTGCACCACTGGGGCTCAGCACGTTAGTCGTCGCCCGCAAACCGGGATGCTGGGCTTGGCCAGCCACGTCAACAACCCTCGTGGCAACTACAACTAGCCCCGCTCCCGCCCGATCCGCTACACTGTAACCACTTGGTTAGCACTCTCCCCTCGTGAGTGCTAAAACGGCCTTGTAGGGTTGATGATGGCTTTGTCAGAGCGCCGCGGGCGCATCCTCGCTTTCATCGTCGATGACTTCAT
>JBDTVB010000114.1:0-6240 GCA_040007415.1 Anaerolineaceae bacterium | reverse complement strand
TCTGTACCGCCAATGGCGTCCGCTTCGTCGATGTCAAGTTCGTCGACCTGTTCGGCCAGTGGCAGCATCTGACCCGCCCCATCCATGAGCTGAACGACTGGACGAGTTACGAGAACTCGCCGTGGCGCAATGGCTACGGCTTCGATGGCTCCAGCATCCGCGGCTTCCAGAAAATCGAGGAGTCCGACATGCTCCTCATTCCGGACCCGGACTCGGCGATCATCGACCCGGCAATCCAGTCGCCGACGATCTCGGTGATCTGCGACATTGAAGACCCGGTGACGCGCCTGCCCTACAGCCGTGACCCGCGCTACGTGGCGCGCAAGGCTGAGCAGTACGTCAAGGACTCGGGCGCCGGCGACACCGTCTACATTGGCCCCGAGCTCGAGTTCTTCGTGTTCGATGAAGTGCGCTTCGGCGGAGACCAGCACTCGGCCTTCTATTCCGTAGATTCTGACGAAGGGATCTGGAACAGCGGGGCGGATTCGACCCTCACGGGCGGCCTCAACCAGGGCTATCGCCCGCGCTACAAGGAAGGCTACTTCCCCGTTAGCCCGCACGACACGATGACGGACATCCGCAACGAGATGGTCGAAATCATGGAAGCCTGCGGCATCCAGATCGAACTGCACCACCACGAAGTGGCGACCGCCGGCCAGGGCGAAATCGACATGCGTTTCGATACGCTGACGAAGATGGCCGACAAGTCCATGCTCTATAAGTACATCGTGAAGAACGTGGCGAAGAAGCACGGCAAAGTGGCCACCTTCATGCCCAAGCCGCTCTACCAGGACAACGGTTCGGGGATGCACACCCACCTGTCCATCTGGCGAGACGGCGCCAACCTGTTCGCCGGTGACCAGTACGCGGGCGTCAGCCAGATGTGCCTGGCCTACATCGCTGGACTGATCAAGCACGGCAAGGCCCTGATGGCCCTCTGCGCACCGACCACGAACAGCTACAAGCGGCTGGTGCCGGGCTACGAAGCGCCGGTCAACCTCGTCTACAGCGCGCGCAACCGTTCGGCCGCCTGCCGTATTCCGCTGGTGAGCCCGGACCCGCGCCAGAAGCGCGTGGAGTTCCGTCCGCCAGATCCGACGGCAAACCCGTACCTGGCGTTCTCGGCCGTGCTGATGGCCGGCATGGACGGCATTAAGAACGGTTGGGATCCGGGCCCGCCGCTGGACAAGACGAACCTCTTCGACCTCAGCCCTGACGAGTTGAAGAACATCCCGACGGTGGCCCAGTCCCTCGAAGGCTCCCTCCAGGCGCTGGAAGAGGATCACGATTGGCTGCTGCAGGGTGGCGTCTTCACGCCAGACCTGATCGAAACGTGGCTCGCCTACAAGTACGAGAACGAAGTGGACCCGATTCGCATGCGGCCGCATCCGCACGAGTTCCACATGTACTTCGACGCGTAGGTTTCGAACGTCAAACCGCGGGGAGGGGGTCGCCGGAATCGGCGGCCCCTTTCTTTGCGTTCTGCGATCCGATACGCCGCAGGGCGGGGGCTGGACCGCACGCTTCGAGGTCAGCCGGCGGACGGGTTCAGGCCCGGAAGAGTGCCCGTGTCAGTTGAAAAGACACGTAGAGCACGATCGCGATGGCAACGAGGAAGCCGATGATTCCTATCTCCCAGCCAATGAGGAGCACCAGGCCGAACAACCCTGCGATGAAGCCGCCGACCGCCAACGCGAACTGTTGGTAGCGCACGGACTCCTTCCAGCGCGAGTCCCGGAACGCCGCTTTGAGTTCGCCAAAGCTCATCTCATCGAACCAGGTGAATCCCCAGGCGCGTCCGCGGAACCACGTGCGCCGGAAGGTTCGACGCGCCAGCACGTCGCCGGTGGGCGCGTTCGTTCTTCGCTGCGCGAACTCTACCGCTTCTGCCTGGGTCATCCGCTGCTTGGGTGTTGTGATCCCGTTCCAGATGAAGCCAACCGCGAACACCACCCAACCAACGATCGAGACGGCTATCAAGGCGAACGTCACACCGCTCAATGCGCTAACCCCTTATTGCCGTTGGACGCGGTCCGCCACTCGGCATTCGTGTTGCATGGCCCCTGATCGCCATCACTTGGACTTGTTGGCGATGTGCAGGTCGCTGTACCAGACCGTCGCATCGAAAACCAGCGGGTAGTCGATGTGCTCGTCATAGTGGCCGTCCGTCAGTTTCAGCGAGCCGTACCCAGCGAACCGAACAGTTTCTTTTTCGTCGGTTAGCGTGATACCGCAGCCAGAAGTGACCAGGATGTATCCGTCGGTAATCGCCCCGCTAACCTGGCCCGCCCAGGACACGGTCACTCGCGGCTGCTCGATTAACGGACAACTCGAGCTCCCCTCAGTCCGGCCCTCAAACCAGTAGGTCACGCTCGCCGTGCCAGTCAGTTGGCCATCCTTGGCAACCGTGAACGCAAACGTTGCGGCGAGATCATCCGCGATGAAGGAGACGCTGTCAGAGTTGTGGCGGACAACTTCGAGGTGGCTGTGATAGGTGCCGCTAGCGCACCCATCGTCGTTTTGGTCGAAATTGTAGATTTCGGACGAGGCGTCGAACCTCCCGTCCCCGTTGAGATCCTCCTGCCCGTCGAGGCAGCCTCCGTTGTCCGAATCGGGGTCCAGCTCCATCGCCAGGTGGTCATGGTCGAAATCGCGCCCGTCATGCTCCGCGCCTGTCGAATAGCCGTGCTTGGGGTCGAAGACGCTCGCGCGGACCTCCTGCTTGTCGTTCACCCCATCGTGGTCGCTGTCCTTGTCGTTGGGGTTGGTGTGGAAGCGCTTGATTTCGTCGAAGTCATTGATCCCATCACCGTCAGAATCCTTCTTGAGCTCCGGCTCATCGGAGACGGCGTGCGGGGCCGCGGGCATAAGGAAGTACGTATCGATGAGTCCACCGGCAAGGTTAAAGCCCCCGGGCCCGTACCTATATTGGCCCAAAGAGGGATCGTTGATGGTGAGATAGGCCCACGATCCGTCCTCGTTCCGGCCGTAGCCGACAACCACGAAGGCATGCATTTCGGTTGTGGCCAACACGGGCCGACCCTTATCGATTTCGGCCATGAGCGCCTCTACCCACTCCGAATGAGAACCCGGAAGGAAGACCCCTGCTTCGCCCCCGAGCGCAAAGCGCAGCCCTCTTTCAATCTCGTTGTCGCCTAGGCCGGCGCTGAGCCAAAGGTCCTCTTCGGGGCCGGGGCGAATATCCTTGAACATGTCGTAGCTGATCCGGTCCTGGCTCAGCTGCCCCCCGTAGAAGGCATTGACCATCGCGATCGAAGCGCGCGCACAGTAGGGCGCAGAGGGCTGAGGCCAGGTCCCGTCCCACGGTTTCGGCCCGGTCTCGTCTGGACCTTCGAGCCACAGCATCGATGTGTCTTTGTGTTGCTTGATCAGCGGTACGGGCAGCAGTTTTACCGTTCCAGCGGCGCTGGCGGAGACCGCGCTTGAGACGGTCAACGCCGCAATCGAAGAGAACTGAGCGGCGGTACCGTCCGGCGAAATAGCCTGGACACGCCAGAAGTACTTTCCAGCCGTAAGACCGTCGATGGTCGTCGACACGAGGTCCACCCCGCCGGTGGCGCTCCCGGCCGCTGTCCGTTCCACAACGCCTAAACTGAACGCCGCGTCGGTGGCGATCTGCATGCGGTACGAGGATGCCCCGGGGACGCTATACCACGCCAGGGCAACTGGCCCGGCCTGGAGGATGGCCCCGTCAAGCGGCATCATTCCACTGACGAGCGGACCCGGGTTTGGGAGGCCCGGTGTCACCTGTGCGGGCTTATAGCTCGCCCAACCCTCCGCGCGCCGGTTGACCGCTCCCGGCGGCCGGCCAATGGACAACCCTTCGATGTGGCTGGGAATTCTCCCTCCGCCGCCTACGTTGACGGCGCCGGGTTGCCCTTCGCCCCACGCCACGCTGTCCAACTGCCCTCCGTCGAGGTCGAGTTCGACCCACCCCGCGAGTGCGAGGAAGCCGGTCGGGCTCGCATGGACGGTGGTTCCATCGATGCCGTTCTGACCATCGAACCGCACGAGTACGACTCCACCGGGGGCGGCGCTCCCACCTGCGAGGGTGTAGCTCTTGCCCCCCGACGTTTTCAGCACGAGGCCGGCGGCAGAGGCGTTCACTCCACCGGCGTTGCGCAGTTCGACGAACTGGGTGCCACCGCTGGCTGGCGAGAACATCACTTCGTTGAGGACGAACTGGTTGGCGCCAGCCCCCGCGGGGACACTCGGCGGAGGTACGGAAGTAGGTGCGGGCGTTGGGGCTTGCGTTGGCGCGGGCGCGGCCGGATCCATGGCCAGCATCGGCACGACGGCCCGGTACGGCCTGGCAGTGGGGCCGTCGGCGAGCGACTGCCCGGCGGAGACGGCGATGCCAGCAGCGACCACGGCGACCGCAAGAAGTGCCGGCCACGCTACCCGCTTACCCGCGCCGCTCATCGCCGCATCGTGGAAGAGTGCCGCCAGATTGCTATCCGCCTGCGCCTTGGCGCTTCAGCCTGAGCGGCCTCCCGCAACACTGCCTTGTTGAGATTGAGCGAGTTATAGGAAATTCGACCGGTCATGGCTGCCTTCTTCTTTCACGCCCGCTGAATACCAACGGAGAGAGTGTCCGGTAGGAACCACGGAGAAATACGACGATGCTTGCTCCTTGAACCTGAGCGACGGCGCCTTCGCTAATGGCAGCCGGTCGAGAGAAACACGGCGGGACGTGCTTTCTGAGGGGCGACGCGGCAGGAGGCGTAGCTGACGAGTCGGCACGCTACGCGCTTGAGAAATCGATGACAAGCGATCACGCAGAGATCGAATTTGGACTGCTATACTTCGGACATGCCATTTCCAGCGGTACGTATCGGTGTCGACCAGCACGTTTGCCCAATGGTCACGGGAATCATCCCGCACGTCGGCGGGCCGATTGTTGGGCCAGGGGCGGCGACAGTGCTGATCGGGTCAATTCCGGCCGCTGTGATGGGGGATACGTGCGTCTGTGTCGGCCCACCTTCAACGATCGTAATGGGGAGCCCAACGGTGCTGTTCATGGGCAAGCCGGCGGCGCGATCGCTGAGCCAGACAGCGCACGGCGGGGTGGTGGTTGGCCCGGGTCTGCCCACGGTCCTCATTGGGCCGTAAGTGGAGCTAGCCAGCGATCAGCTTCGCCACTAAGGCGATCAGCAGCGCGCCACCAACGATCAGCCCGACGAGCGTGAGGCCGCGTTGCTGGGCCCGCCCTCTTTCTCCCGGTGCTTCAATCGGTGCGAAGGATGCCGTGCCGCCCATATCAGCGATCACACTCCGCGCCTGCCCGAGGTCTTCGCGGCTGACGACGACTGGAAAGCCGGCCACGCCGGTAGTAACGGCGCCACCAAGGGCCGCTCCCACTCCACGTTCGTAGGATCTTGCGTTGATCCCGGCAGCGTGGAGCGCGTCCACCCAGATCGTAGCCTCCAGGAGGTCCCCCGCTTCCGCGACCACGGCGACGGCGCCGCGTCCGGTCACAGAGCTGCCGATTCGCCAACGCGGTGGAGCTTGAGGAAGTTCGTCGTCCCAGCGGCCGTTACCGGCATGCTTCCGACGACCACGACTTCTTCGCCCTCGGCCACGTGGTGGCCTTCGGTGAGCAGGCGATCGACGGATTGAAGCATTTGCGCGGTACCTTCGACCTCATCGGCGAGGATGGGAACAACAGAGCGTGCGATCGAGAGGCGTCTGCAGACGGACTCGTTCGGCGTGATGGCGTAGATCGGCGTGCTGGGGTGAACCTTGCTCAGGAGAAAGGCCGTGTAGCCGCTGCGCGTAAAGCAGACCACGGCGCGCATGTTCGGGTCTGACTCCACGATTCGCCGGGCAGCCAACGCAACCACGTACGAGTGGTCGTCAGTATCCGGCGACATCCAGGTGATTCGCTCGGTTTCGGCGTTTGCTGCGTCCTCGGCGCGGCGAATGATGCGGTCCATCATGGCCACCGTCTCCACCGGATAGCGGCCGACTGCAGTCTCCTCGCTGAGCATGAGCGCGTCAGACAGATCCCAGACGGCGTTCGCCACATCGCTGCTTTCGGCGCGCGTGGGACGTGGCGAATCGACCATCGACTCCAACATCTGAGTGGCGGTGATCACCGGGATCATGTTCTTGCCCGCCGAGGCGATGATCCGGCGCTGCTGGACGGGCACTTCCTCCGGCGGTAGTTCCACTCCAAGGTCGCCACGGGCCACCATCGCCCCATCCGCCTCCGCGAGG
>JBDTVB010000113.1:0-6249 GCA_040007415.1 Anaerolineaceae bacterium | reverse complement strand
CAGTTCCTTACGAAGTACGTTGCCCCGCCGCCGCCACCACCTCCCCCGGTCATCGCGCCGCCGACGGTCCCCCCGGTATCGCCCGCGAACCGTTACTGGCCGCCCCAGGGCTTTGTAATCCCCGATTTCGGTGATACCGCCGTGGCCGCGGCGTTTGGCCCGCAGCATTTCCTCGATTGCCAGGATGGCGGGTTCAGCGGCGGTTGCCCGGACATGGACTACCCGACCACGATCCCCGCACGCGGAGTCATTACCCACCAGGACACCACGCCCCCGGTGAGTGCTGGCCTGGTCGCGAAATTCCTCGGCGACCCGAAGCTCCAGTACACCGGCCCGACGTCGCTCGCCCTCAGCGTAACCAGCAGCGGAGCCGCCACCAACGGTGTGGTCACAGTGACGAACATCGGGACCTGGATTGCGCCCTTCCGGGTGCGCACTACTGCCGACTGGATTGTGGTCCACCACCCGGGCGATTCGACTCGGACGATCGACGGCAGCATCGCGATCGGCGCCGAAACCGAAGTCGTGACCCAGCAGTCGACTGGCAACAAGCCGAGGCTCGCGAAGAAAGGGAGCGAAAGCGTGCTGGTGATCACGGTGGACCCGAGCTTCCTCACGCCCGGCGTGGGCATGAGCGGGAAGGTCTACATCGAACCGCTGCTCGGTGGCGGTGGTGTGTTCGTCATCGACGTCTCGGTGGCGGGAGGAGCAGCGCAGACGCCGGGGCTGTCCCACAAGAACGTAGTCCCCAACGTGGCGAGCGACTCGCGGTAAGGCCAGCGCGAGGCCGCGGTCACGCTCAATGCGCGACGTGCGCCTCGTCCATCTGCTTCTTGTGCTCCGCAACCACTTTGGCCGCAATGTGGGATGGCACCTCGCCGTAATGATCGAACTCCAGTTCAAATGCGCCGCGTCCTTGCGTGATGGAACGCAGGTCGCTGGCGTAGCGCTGCACTTCGGCCAATGGCACTTCCGCCTCGATCACGCTCATCCCGCCCTCCGGGTTGATGCCGTGGATCTTGGCGCGCTTGGTGTTCAGGTCGCTCACCACGTCGCCGGCGTTCGCGTCCGGCGCGAATACGCGAATTGTCATCACGGGCTCGAGCAACGCCCCGTTGGAGCCGGTCACGGCCTCCTTCAGCGCCTGGGAGGCGGCGATCTTGAAGGCCATTTCGTTCGAGTCCACAGGATGGTGCTTGCCATCGACCAGGATGACCGCGCAGTCGGTCAGTTCGTAGCCCGCGAAGACCCCGCCGCGCGCGGTTTCGAGCACGCCTTTTTCGACGGCCGGGATATACTCCTTAGGCACGGACCCGCCGACGACCTTCTCTTTGAACTGCAGCCCAGCGCCACGTTCCAGCGGCTCCACTTCGAGGCGAACACGCGCGTACTGCCCATGTCCCCCTGTCTGCTTCTTGTGGGTGTAATCGGCCTCGCTGTGTTTCGCCACGGTTTCCCGGTACTGGACCCGCGGCAGTGTCAACTCGACATCGACGTTGAACTTGCGCCGCAGCCGTTCGATCGTGACATCTAGATGCGCGTCGCCCAGCCCCGCCAGCACGATTTCGCCCGAGGCTGGATCGCGGCTGAGTCGCAGCCCTGGATCTTCCTCCAGCAGCCGTTGCAGGCTCGGCCCGAGTTTGTCCACGCCCGCCTTCGACGTGGGATGCACGGCCATGCTGTAAACCGGGTTTGGGAAGACGATCTCGGGAAGCGTCACCACGTGCTCTTTCGCGCAGAGCGTGTCCGCGGTCTGGGTGTGCGCCAGCTTCGCCACAACGCCAATGTCCCCGGCGCGAAGCTCAGAGACGGCCTCCTGCTCTTTGCCTTTCTGCACATAGACCGTGCCGAGTCGCTCATCCACGCTCTTGTTGATGTTCCAGAGGTGACTGTCGGATTTCACCGTGCCCGCGACCACACGGAGGTAGGTCAACCTGCCCACGTACGGGTCGGCGGCAGTTTTGAAGACCAGCACCACGGCAGGCGCCGAGGAGTCGGCGACCAGATCCTCTTCCCCCGCGTGAATCGTCTCGCGGTCCAGCGGTGATGGGCCGCTGAAGGCGATGTTGTGGAGCAATTGGCGCACGCCGATCTGCTTGGCCGCTGAGGCGCAGGCAACCGGGATGATGAGCCCGTGATCGAGGCCACCGTGGAGTACCTTGCGCAGTTCATCCTCGCTCAGTTCTTCGTCCGCGAAGTACTTTGCCATCAAGGCTTCGTCGGTCTCCACAATGCACTCGATCAGCTCGCCGCGGAGCCGCTCGGCCTCAGCCATCATCTCGGCTGGGACGTCGACTTCGGTTCCGTCTTCGCCGACGTACGCTTTCATGTGGAGAAGGTCGACGACGCCTTTGAATGAGTCGTACGAGCCGATAGGAAGCTGAAGCGGTGTCACCCTGGTGCCCCAGCGTTGGCGGAGCGCGGCAAGTACGCCTTCGAAGTCCGCATTTTCCCGATCCATGCGGTTGATGACGACCATCCGGGGAAGCCCCACACGTTCGGCGATCTGCCAGACGCGATCGGTGCCCACTTCGGGGCCGGACACCGCGTCCACAACCACCAGTGCCATGTCCGCCGCTTGCGTCCCGCAGATTACTTCCGAAACGAAGTCTGCGTAGCCGGGCGTATCGATGAAGTTGATCTTCCGGTCTTCCCACTGAACCGGGACGATCGAGAGGTTGAGACTGAACTTTCGTTTATGCTCGTCCTCGTCGTAGTCGCTGACGGTATTCTGGTCCTCGATCGTTCCGAAGCGGCTGATCCCGCCGCTCACGAACATCGCTGCCTCGGAGAGCGTGGTCTTTCCCACGCTGCCGTGACCAATGAGCACAACGTTGCGGATCTCCTCGGTTGCGTAGACTTTCACAGACACCACTCTCCAATCACATAGACGCGAGCCGTAGTGGGCGGATTCTACCCAACCTTGCCGGGCCTGTCGCCCGCGGCCCCCGCGCGGCGAGGGGTAACGCGGGCCGCTTCGCGACACCGTCCGTCGCGGTTACCAACAACGATGGGCGCGATACCGCTCACCGGCCTGAGCAATAGCCTCACTCGTCCTCTGCCGGTAGACTACAAACGTTCGCACGGATGTTCTCACCATGATCGATGCCTTTGTTGCCCTCGACCTCGAAACCACGGGCCTGGACCAGGAAACCGACCGCATTACGGAGATCGGCGCTCTTCGCTTCCGCGCAAACGGTGAAGTAGTCGAGGTCTTCGAGACGCTGGTCAATCCGGGCCGCGAAATCCCGTATTTCATCGAGACGCTGACTGGCGTGACGAACGAAGCGGTCAGGGGCGCGCCGATGATCGCCGAGGCCGGCCAGAAGCTGCTCGCTTTTGCGGGGCGCGACCCGATTGTCGGCCAAAACATCAACTTCGATCTTGGTTGCTTGCGGCGCGAGGGGATTCACCTCACTGCCGAGGGGATCGACACGGCGCACCTCTCCCGGCTGCTCCTGCCGGGCCGCGAAAAGCGCGGACTGGTTGGCCTGGCGAACAGTCTCGGCGTTGAGGCCGGTGTTCACCATCGCGCTCTGCCCGATGCGCGGACGGCAGCGGCGATCTTCGTCGCTTTGGCGCGCATAGCAAGCGAACTCCCCGAGAACGAACGCTTCCAACTCGCCCGCCTCGTTTCACTCGACAACCTCGCGCTTGCTGAAGTGATCGGAGGCGCCGAGTGGTCCAACACCCCGGCAGCGGAGCGCCGCCTGCCAACCGTCCAGCCCGCCGCTACCTATCCACTGCTCACGAGACGCGAGCCGCGGCTCACGACACCGCCGGCCGCGGTCTCATCGGCCTTCGATGCCGCAGCGAACGTCGTTGAGCGGTTCGAAGAGCGCACCGAGCAGCGCGAGATGGCCGAGGCTGTCCGCGCGGTCCTTTCCGAAGGGGGCCACCTGATGGTCGAGGCTGGCACTGGCGTTGGGAAGTCGTTGGCCTACCTCGTCCCAGCCGCCATTCACGCCCTTCGGAACGGGGAGCGGGTCGTGATCTCCACCAACACCCACCAACTACAGGAACAGCTCCTTGCCAAGGACATCCCTGCACTCAAACGTATCCTTAAGTCCGCCGGCGTGATCGCCGACGAGGACGACTTACGAGCGTCGGTGCTCAAAGGCCGCTCGAACTATCTCTGCCTGCGCCGCTGGGTCACCAGTTACGGCGCCGGCCTCGCGGATGTCGATTTCGCCCGCCTCGCGTCATCCATGCTGCTCTGGCTGCCGCACACCGAGACCGGTGATCGCTCGGAACTGAACCTCGATCTCAACGAGCGCCAAACGTGGGCCAGATTCTCCGCCCAGGACACGGACTGCCTTGCGCGCCCAAACAGCTATGTGAAAGAGGGCAACTGCTTCCTTCTTCGCGCCCGGAAGACGGCTGAATCCGCCCACATCCTCATCGTGAACCATGCGCTCCTCCTCGCCGACCTGGCGTCCGGCGGCAGCGCCATCCCTTCGTATGATCACCTCATCATCGATGAAGCGCATAACCTCGAGGAGACTGCGACCAACCAGTTCGGCGGCAGCATGAGCCGAAGGCGGCTCTTTGAAGTGCTGGATGGCATTCATCGGCGTTCCGGCCGCGAGGCCAAAGAGGGCGGCGTGGTCGCATTGCTCAAGTCGTTGCCGCCAGGCCCCGTCGGCGAGGCCGTGAAGGTGCTGGAGGATGCGACCCTGCGGGCGGTGCTCTCGGCTGGCCCGTTCTTCGATGCCCTCGGTGCGCTCGTTCCGCGCGGCGAGGAAGAGCGCCTGCTGGTCATCCAGGCGGTCCGCAACCGTGAGGAGTGGACGCGAGCGGAGACCGCCTGGGGCCCGCTCGAACGGGCGCTGCGCGACGTCAACCTTGCCGCATCGAGCGCGATCCAGGTGATCACCATGACGGCCATGACCGATGCCCCGGACGCAGTAGTCGGCGAGATCGAATCCGCCGCGCGAAAAGTGGACGAGGCGCGCCTCTTCGTTGAATCCCTCCTCCCACGCTTGGACCATGAGATGATCGTCTGGGTTGGGCGCGAGCGAGACACTACCGGTTCGCTCAACGCCGCCCCGCTGGACGTAGGCCCCCGGCTGTGGGCGGACCTCTTCGCGAAGCGGCGAACGGTGGTTGCCACCAGCGCGACGCTCAGCGCGGCTGGGAGCATGGACTACGCGGCTAAGCGCCTGGGATTCGAAGACCCACAGAAGCTGCAACTGGGTTCGCCTTACGACTACCGTGCTTCCACCCTCCTCGCTGCCTTTACCGATGTGCCGGAACCGAACGCGCCTGGCTACGCGGAGGCAGTCGCGGAATCCGTGACCAAGCTCGTGTTGGCCGCGCAAGGGCGCTCCCTCGCATTGTTCACCTCACACGCAACGTTGCGGCGGGTTGCCGAACTGGCCCGTCCTCACCTGGAGGGAGCAGGCATCGTCGTGCTCGTGCAGGATCTGCAAGGCAGCGCGCGTCAACTCCAGGAAAACCTGAAGGAGAACCCGCGCTCGGTGATCTTCGGAACGCAGAGTTTCTGGGAGGGTGTGGACATTCGTGGTGCTGCGCTTTCGATGCTGATCATCACGCGGTTGCCGTTCGCCGTGCCCACCGATCCGGTCTACAAGGCCCGCTCCGAACAGTACGACAACCCGTTCGGGCAGTACGCCTTGCCCGGCGCAATCCTCAAGTTTCGCCAGGGTTTCGGCCGGCTGATCCGTGACCGCGAGGACAGGGGCGTCGTCGCTGTCCTGGATCGGCGCGTTTGGGACAAGGGCTATGGCGCGCAATTCGTCTCGGCGTTGCCGGATTGCACCCGGATAAGAGCAGACTCCGCGACCGTCGCCGCGCGCGCCGCCGAGTGGTTGGCGTGACCAGCCCCCAGCTCGCGTTCCCTGTCGCCGGCCGGCGCGTTCGTCTTGTCGAGGGCGCGCCCGGCAGCGTCTCGGTGATCCGGCTCGCTGACGAGACGGCGGTCGGCACATTCGCCTTAGAGGTCGACGATAGGACATTGACCATCAGATGGCTCTGCATCGATGCACCGCAGCGGGGTTACGGGGCCGGGTCCGAAGCCGCCCAACTGTTAGCCGCCTCGGCGGAGGCCGCCGGCTTTTCCGCCATCCGCGCCTGGGCGCATCCCCAGCTCGGGCTCTCTGCCTACTTCTGGGGCCGGATGGGTCTGCGCCCACTGCACGGCGAAGGGCCGGAAGGCGGGATTTGGTACGAACGGGCGGTAAGCTTCGACGCGATTCACAGCCGGTAGGGCACGCGAATCGCGGGATC